>NZ_JAMYLU010000015.1:0-20000 GCF_040318135.1 Mesorhizobium sp. M1295 | reverse complement strand
TCGGGCTCGAGGTGCATGGCGACGCCGCCAAGATCGTTCGCACCAGCGTTTACGACAGGACCCAGCACATCGTCACCATCGCGCTCGACGACCGCGACCAATACGTGCCGGCGCAGGAGCCGGAGCCAAATCCCGAATTGCTGACGGCGTTCGACGATTCGCCTGCGCCCGTGGTGCGCGGCAATCTACCGAACGTCTATGACGGCATCTATCGCACCGCCTATTCCTACGGCATGTCCAAGGCGATGACGCAGCGGCTGATCAAGTTGCTGGCATCCGGTGTCGATTTCCAGTCGCGCCTCAGTCCCACGGATCGCATCGAGGTGCTGTTCTCGCAGCCCGATGGCGACGACCAGGCGTCCGACGAATCCGAGCTGCTTTACGTCTCCGCGACTTTCGGCGGCACGACGCGAAATTTCTACCGTTTCCAGATGCAGGACGGCAGCACCGACTATTTCGACGAAAACGGCAGCAGCGCCCAGCAGTTTCTGCTTCGCAATCCCTTGCCCAATGGCAGGTTTACGTCGGGGTTCGGTGCCAGGCGCCACCCCATTTTGGGGTATGTGAAAATGCATACCGGCACCGACTGGGCAGCTCCGGTGGGCTCGCCGATTATTGCCGCGGGCAACGGCGTCGTCGAAAAGGCCGGCTGGGCTGGCGGCTATGGCAAGCAGATCATCCTGCGGCACGCCAATGGTTACGAGACGTCCTACAATCACCAGAGCGCCTTTGCCAAGGGCATCGAGCCGGGTGTTCGCGTCCGCCAGGGTCAGGTTATCGGCTATCTCGGCTCAACCGGCCTCTCCACCGGTCCGCATCTTCATTACGAACTGATCGTCAACGGCACCAAGGTCGATTCGATGCGCGTCCGCCTGCCGGTCGGCAAGACGCTGAAGGGCGACGACCTCGTCGCCTTCAAGCGCGAGCGCGAACGCATCGACGACCTGCTCAAGCAGGAAGACAGCAATCAGCTGAAGGTAGCGAGCGCCAAGATCGAAGGCTGAGCCGACGTTTTTCGTCGTCAGCCCTGCTGATTCGCCGTGTCGCGCGCCCATGGCAGCCGCTCGCCGGAAACCGTCGTCCAGGCGGTGATTGCCGAAAGCAGGCAAAGCAGCGCGGTCACTGCGGCAACGGCCGCGAATGCCGCGTCGCTGGCGGCAAGCCGTGCCGCATCGAGATCGGGCGCCAGGCCGGCGGGCGCCGGTTCGCCGAAACCCGGAATGCCGGAGCCGGCACCGGTATCGAGCACGGCAGCGTAGACCCAGGCCGCCAGCGATCCCATCGCCGCCACGGCAATCAGGCCGCCGATGCGCGAGACGGCGTTGTTGATGCCCGAGGCCGCACCCGTATCCTTGTCCTCGACCGCCGTCATGATGGCGGTCGAGAGCGGCGACACCACCAGCGCCATGCCGAACCCCATCAGCGCCATCAGCGGGAACACCCCCAACCAGAAATTGTGGATGCCCCAATAGGCCAGCAAGGCAAGCCCGGCAAAGGCAACAGCCACCACCAGACTGCCGCTGGCGATCGGAAAGCGAGGCCCGATGCGGTCGGACCACTGGCCGACCGGCCCGGACAGCAGCGCGATCAATGCCGACAGCGGCAGGAAGATGAAGCCGACCTCGGCCGTGCTCAGCCCCCATCCGGCGATCATGAGCATCGGCAGATAGAACAGATTGGCCGACAGCGCGAAATAAAGGAAGAAGGTCGCCACATTGGCGCCCGCAAACGCCCCAATCCGAAACAGCGATAGGTCGATCATCGGCTCGCGCCGCCGGCGTTCGAAGACTATGAACACGACGAGCAAAACTGCGCCGGCGGCAATACTCGGGCCGGACATCAGCCCCTCCCCGTCACCGCTCATCGAGGTCAGGCCGTAAGCGAGCGCTCCGAACGCCAATATGGCGAGTGCTGCGCCGCCGAGATCGAGGCTGCGCTTTTCCGCCGGCGCGTCGGCGGGAACCTTGGCCAGCAGAAGATAGATCGAGATAAGACCGAGCGGCAGGTTGATGGCGAAGATCGCCCGCCAGATGCCGTCGCCGAAGGCCGACAGCACGAAGCCGCCCAGCACCGGACCGAGCGCCATCGTCAGCGCTGATGCCGCCGCCCAGATGCCGATCGCCCGGCCGCGTTCCTTTTTCGGATAGGCTTTGGCGATAATGGCCAGGCTGCCCGGCACCATGACGGCCGCTCCAACACCCTGGATAGCCCGAAACGCAATAAGCACCGCCGGGTTAGGCGCCAACGCGCAGGCAAGCGAGGCGGCGATGAACAGGACGATGCCGGCGACGAAGGAGTGGCGCAGGCCGAAGCGATCGCCAGCGGCGCCGCCGACGAGAATGAGGGCTGAAAGCGTCAATGCATAGGCATTGGAAATCCATTGCGCCTCGGCGAGGCTGGCGCCGAGGTCGACGCGGATCGCCGGCGTCGCAATAGCCAGGACCGATCCGTCGATAAAGCCGAGTGCGGAAGCCAGGATCGCCGCGATCAGCACGAACCGCCGCTGCGCCTGCGGGCAAAACGTATCGGACGGAAGTGAGCCGGTCAGGGGAACGGCGCCGGTACCGACTTTGGTTGGCGTGTGCATGCTGCCTTACCTAGACCGCCGGGGGGCCAGCGACAACCGGCCAGCAGGCTGTTCTCGTTGAAACCAGCCCGAACCTGGCCATGCAGGCAGGACCACGCCAGTGCGGGTGCAAACGGCCGATGCCGTGCTAAGCTTCTTGCAGCGCGACTGGCAAGGGGGAAAATACCCGCATGAAACGACCGCTCGAACCCTCGGCGGAAGGACGTGGGCGCGTCGTCGGCATCACCGACGGCGTGTTCGCCATCGCGCTCACCCTGATCGTTCTCGAGATCAGGGTGCCAGCGCATGAAACGGTGCATTCCGAAAACGAGTTGATCGCCGCGGTCGCAGCACTGGCGCCGCGTTTTCTGACCTATGCGCTCAGCTTCCTGACGCTGACCATCTTCTGGTTCGGCCAGCAGGCGCAGCACGGGCTGATCGCGAAGTCCGACAGGCGGCTTGCCACGCTGAACCTTTGTTTTCTCGGTTTCATCGCCTTGCTGCCGTTCTCGACCGATCTTTTGGCCGACTTCCTCGAATTCAGAACCGCCGTGCTCGTCTACTGGCTCAATCTTTTGATGCTCGGGCTGACGCTGCTCGCCAGTTGGCGCTATGCGGACAAAAACGGCCTCCTGGCGGAAGGCGTCGATGCGGAGACCACCCGAACGGTCTATCTGCGCATCGTCAAGGCGCAGATCCTGTGGGCGATCGGCGCTGCACTCTGCCTGGTCAGCCCGCTGCTCAGCGTCGGCTTCATCCTGGTGGTGCAGCTGATCTATGCGGCGGCGCTACGCGCGCCATTGCTGCGCAAGATCATCGGGTGAGTGGAGCAAAAACGCTCAACTCAGTCGACGAACTCCACCGTGACGCCGGGCGACACGATCTTGGCCAGCTCGCGCGCGTCCCAATTGGTCAGCCGCACGCAGCCATGGCTTTCGGTCTTGCCGATCTTGGACGGATCCGGGGTGCCGTGAATGCCGTAGGTCGGCTTGTCCAGCGCAATCCAGACCGAGCCGACCGGGCCGTTCGGCCCCGGCGGGATGGTCAGGATCCGGTCGTTTTCGCCCTGCTTGAAATTGATGTTCGGATTGTAGGTGTAATTCGGGTCCAATGCGACACGCGACACCGTATGCGTGCCGGACGGCGACGGCGTGTCCGACGAGCCGATGGTCGCCGGATAGGCCGCGACCAGCTTGCCCGCCGCATCATAAGCGCGGACCTGCTTGTTGGCCTTGTCGGCGATGATGCGCGCCACCGGCGTCGCCACCAGCCTGCCGAAATTGGCGACCTTGATGATGGTGCCGGGGCGGCTGAAATTGGCGTCCGGATTGAGCGACTTTAGATAGTTTTCATCCATATGGAAGCGCTCGGCCAGCGCCTCGGGCACCGACGTGTAGCCCATGCGGTCGAGCTGGGCCTTTTGGCTGTAGTCCTCCGGTATCGAGGCGACATAGGGGCCGGCCGCATCCTCGGGCGTGATCGTATAGGAGGCGAAGGCATCGCCACCGGATTGCGCCAGGGCGGCCTGGATGCCGATCGCGTCGGTCGATTTCAGATTGCTGCCGGTGATCTCGTTATAGGCGGCAAGCGCCTTGTCGACATTCGAGCCGAAGCGTCCGTCGATGACGCCTGGCGAAGAACCGGCACGGTCGAGCAGCACCTGCAGCGCCGCCACGTCCTGGCGGGCGCCGAGCGATAACGACGGGTCGACCGCCGTTTTGCCACCAGTGCTTGGCGGCAAGGCCGCCTGCTCGCCCGGCACTGTCGGTTCGACCGGCTCGATCGAAGCCTCATTGAGCGGCTGGCGCTCAATGGTGCGCGGCTTCACCGGCTGCGCTTCCTCCGGAAAATTGTTGCCATAGCCGCCGTCATCCCGCGGCGCTTCGGGGAAGACTTCTGCCGAATTGTCGCCATAGGGGTCGTACTCGTCAGCCGGCGGCACGATGACCCTGCCTTCGTCTTCCAACTGCCTGCGACGGAACCGCGCCGTGTCCTCCGGATCGTCAAGATAATAGCGGTCGTCTTCGACCGGTCCGAGATTGCGCAGGCGCTCGCGGCGCAAGGCACGGCGATCGAGCCTGGTCTGCGGCGGCTGGATGGCGATAACCTTGCCGGTCTCCGCATCGACGATGACGCGGTTTCCCCTGGCGTCGTAATAGATGTCGAGATTGCCGTTCTGGGCGACAAGAATGCCGCCGTCATCGGCAGCACGACCCACCCGTGGCGCAGTATCCACTATCGGCGATGCCATCGTATTCGAAGCCAGCAGCCCGGCAGCAAGCGCTGAAAGGGTAAAGATGGTGCGCAACATGGTGGCCAAAATTCTCCGGTCCGTAATTGCCGCCGCCGGCATTGTCTCTCAAGAGCGCCGCGCGTCCTTTTGGGCTTAAGGACACTCTAACGCTTTAAATCTCCGCATCGTGCTTTGCGAAAATCAAAACTCGATTTCGGGCCGATGTGGTCGCGAACCCCTTCGCCAGCAAATCACTTGCGTACGATAAGGTTCCAATATGAACCGGGCATGAAGATGGCGGATTTCTGGCAGATCAACCGGCAATGAGTCCCAATTCCTTGCGCGCCTGCTTCGTCAGCTTCAGCGCGACGAGACGGTGGCTTTCGCGCAGATAATCCTTCAGCGCCTCGTCATCCATGCTTTCGCCTGTCTGGCGCTGGATCCATTTCATGCCGCGCGAGGCGAGATAGGGCGCCGGCCGAAGGCCCGGTTGTTCCCTCAGCACGTCATAGGCGATATCGGAGCATTTGAAGGTGACGAACGGCTCCTTGCCTTCACTCCAGCCGCCGATCGCAAACACCTTGCCGCCGACTTTCCAGACATGGGCGCCGCCCCACTGCACGACATGGGTCGTCGAAGGCAGCGAGGCGCAGAAGCTGTTATAATCGTCCAGCGTCATCTGCGCCCCGCCAATGATGTTAGACCATGAGATCATGGTCATAAGAGAAGAGAGGAGCCCATCCGAATCCATCAGGATGGAACAGGCTCTTGCCTTGAAGTCAGGCGGCCGCCTCGGTTGCCACGACCGCCGGCTTCGAGCGGAAGTTCAGCCGGTCGGACCCGGCGGTGACCTTGACGGTCGAGCCGTCGAGGATCTCGCCGAGCAGGATCTTTTCCGCCAGCGGATCCTGCAATTCCTTCTGCATTACCCGCTTCAGCGGCCGCGCGCCATAGGCCGGGTCGTAACCCTTGGCCGCCAGCCAGTCGATCGCCTCCTGATCGAGCGAAAGCGCGATCTTGCGGTCGACAAGCAAGTTTTCCAGCCGCTTGAGCTGGATTTCGACGATGCGGCCCATATCCTGCCGGCGCAGCCGGTGGAACAGGATCACCTCGTCGATGCGGTTGAGGAATTCCGGCCGGAACGAAGCCCTGACCACATTCATCACCTCGTCGCGCACCACGTCGACATCCTGGTCCTCGCCGAGATTGACCAGATATTCGGCGCCGAGGTTGGACGTCATGATGATCAGCGTGTTGCGGAAGTCGACCGTACGGCCCTGCCCGTCGGTCAGCCGGCCGTCGTCGAGCACCTGCAGCAGCACGTTGAACACGTCCGGATGCGCCTTCTCGATCTCGTCGAACAGCACGACCTGATAGGGCCGCCGCCGGATCGCTTCGGTCAGCGCGCCGCCTTCCTCATAGCCGACATAGCCGGGGGGCGCGCCGATCAGCCGGGCGACCGAGTGCTTCTCCATGAACTCCGACATGTCGATGCGCACCATGGCGCTCTCGTCGTCGAACAGGAAGCTGGCCAGTGCCTTGGTCAATTCGGTCTTGCCGACGCCCGTCGGTCCGAGGAACATGAACGAGCCGAGCGGCCGGTTCGGGTCCTGCAGGCCGGCGCGCGCACGGCGCACCGCTTTCGACACCGCCTGCACCGCCTCACCCTGGCCGACGACGCGCTTGCCGACCTCGTCTTCCATGCGCAACAGCTTGTCGCGTTCGCCTTCCAGCATCTTGTCGACCGGGATCCCCGTCCAGCGCGACACGATATGAGCGACGTGATCGGGGCCGACCACTTCCTCGACCATGCCGGCCTTGCCATCCCTGGCTTCAGCCTGCTTCAGCTGCTTTTCGAGTTCCGGGATCTTGCCATAGGCAAGTTCGCCGGCGCGCTGGAATTCGCCCTTGCGCTGCGCAATGGCAAGTTCGTTGCGCGCCTCGTCGAGCTGCTTCTTGAGGTCGGCGGCAAGCCCGAGCTTCTGCTTCTCGGCCTGCCACTTCGAGGTCAGCTCGGTCGATTCCTCCTCGAGGTTCGAGAGTTCCTTCTCAAGCCGGGCGAGCCGGTCCTTCGAGGCATCGTCCTTCTCGACCTTGAGCGCCTCGCGCTCGATCTTGAGCTGCATGATGCGGCGATCGATCTCGTCCAGCGCCTCGGGCTTCGAATCGACCTGCATCCTGAGCCGCGAGGCGGCCTCGTCGACGAGATCGATCGCCTTGTCCGGCAAGAAGCGGTCGGCGATGTAGCGGTTTGACAGCGTAGCGGCCGCGACCAGCGCCGAATCCGAGATGCGCACCTTGTGGTGCTGCTCGTATTTCTCTTTCAGGCCGCGCAGGATCGAGACGGTGTCTTCGACCGTCGGCTCATTGACGAAGACCGGCTGGAAGCGGCGGGCAAGGGCCGCATCCTTCTCGACATGCTTGCGGTATTCGTCGAGCGTGGTGGCGCCGACGCAGTGCAGCTCGCCGCGGGCCAGCGCCGGCTTCAGCAGGTTCGACGCATCCATGGCGCCATCCGCCTTGCCGGCGCCGACCAGGGTGTGCATCTCGTCGATGAACAGGATGATGCCGCCGGCCGCAGACGTGACTTCGGAAAGCACCGCCTTCAGCCGCTCCTCGAACTCGCCGCGGTATTTGGCGCCGGCGATCAGCGACCCCATGTCGAGCGCCATCAGCTGCTTGTCCTTGAGCGATTCCGGCACATCGCCATTGACGATGCGCAGCGCCAGCCCTTCGGCGATCGCCGTCTTGCCGACGCCGGGTTCGCCGATCAGCACCGGGTTGTTCTTGGTGCGGCGCGACAGCACCTGGATGGTGCGGCGAATTTCGTCATCACGGCCGATGACCGGATCGAGCTTGCCCGCGCGGGCGTCCGCCGTCAGGTCGCGCGCGTATTTCTTCAGCGCGTCGTAGCCCTGCTCGGCGCTCGCCGAATCGGCGGTGCGACCTTTGCGTACGTCGTTGATGACCTGGTTCAGCGCCTGCGGCGTGACACCCGCCTTGGACAGGATGTCGGCGGTCTTGGCCGACTTTTCCATGGCAAGCGCCTGCAAAAGCCGTTCGACGGTAACGAAGCTGTCACCGGCCTTCTTGGCCAGTTCCTCGGCGGTCGAGAACACCTTTGCCAGCGGCTGCGCCAAATAGAGCTGGCCATTGCCGCCCTCGACCTTGGGCATTGCCTCCAGTGCCGTTTCGACGCCGAGCTTGACGTCACGGACATTGCCGCCGGCGCGCTCGATCAGCGACGCAGCCAGGCCCTCGTCGTCGTCGACAAGGACCTTAAGAATATGCTCGGGGGTGAATTGCTGGTGGCTGCGGGAAAGCGCCATGGTTTGCGCGGACTGGATAAAGCCACGCACGCGCTCGGAATATTTTTCAAGATTCATGCCTGTCTCCTTCCGTCACCGGCCCGCTTCGCGGCACCGGATCGGATTGCGGTGACGGACCCGCCCGTTCGAGCCGGATCCTGTTCACGCAAGATATGGGACGCAAACCACGGACCCTCAAGACGCCTCGACACTGGCGAACGCATAATATTCCGAGCGCGCAAAACAAAAACGGCGGAGATTTCTCTCCGCCGTCCAGGGTAAAGGATGCGCTAAGATCGCCTGAACGTTTCTTCGATCAATTCTCGACGTCGGCAATAGTAGGTTGACCGCCGGCGTCTTCAGCCGGCGCCGCATCGACATTGCCAGTTTCGGCACTGTCAGGGCCGGAACTGTCAGGGCCGGCATTGTCGTTGCCGCCATTTGCCTGTTCGACATCGAGGCGCGGACGACGCGGACGCCTGGGGCGGCGGGCCGGGCTGTTTTCGGCCGCGGCTTCGTTGAGCTCGGCCTGGGCGGCGAGACCCGCCGGCGAAAGGTTTTCGAATTGCGGTGCGGGCTCGCTCACAAAGACCGGCTCAGCGGCCGGCACGGGCTCCGCCTGCGCCGGCGTCTCGTCGCGCCGTGGCTGTTCGACGCGCTGACCACCCTGCTGCTCGCCGCGCGCGCCATATTCGCCGCGCTGGCCGTTCTGGCCGTAACCGCCATTGGGGCGACGGTCGCGGTGGCGTCCGCCATTGTTGTCGCGGCCGCCCCGATTGTCGCGGCTGTTTTCCTGGTTCAGAGCCAGCTCGGCCGGCGTGCCATCGATGACCGGCTGCGGGCCGGCACCGTGATTGGCCGAAGCCGAGGCCTCGTTGGCATTGTTGTTGCCGGCATTGTCGAACTCATCGCGATCCTCGTCGCCGTCATCGTCGAAATCATCTCGATTCTGCTGCGCGTTCTGGATCGGCATCTGTGCCTGAGCGGCTGCGATGATGCGGTTATAGTGCTCTGCATGCTGGAGATAGTTTTCCGCCATCACCCGGTCGCCGGAGCTTTGCGCGTCACGGGCAAGGGTTGCGTACTTCTCGGCAATCTGCTGAGCCGATCCGCGGATCTTCACGTCCGGACCGTTGCTCTCATAGTTGCGCGTCAGGGGATTCGGCCCCTTACGGTTGTTGTTGTTATTGTTGTTGCCGCCGCCGCCGCCATTGTTGTTGCGACCGCGCATGCGCCTGTTTTGCTGTTGTGGCCTCATTAGACTCTCTTCACTTTGAAATTTTCGAAAAACTCTTCACGAACGGAGGCGCTCATGCGGCCAGCCGTTTCGTTCCTTCACCGGCGTTCGCCCGCATCAATTGCGTTGGCGCCACGTGCCATCCTGTTCCGGTTACTTCACTTGCCGGACGATTCCCGCACGAAGCTTGGGCGTCGTTTGCGCAAGAAGGCAGCTATTTCCAAGGAAAACCGAATCGCTAAGAGCACTGCCTGCTTCGTCTCATCCGGTTAAGGCGACCCTAGCCGCATTCCCCGGTATTGCCAAGCGCTTTTTTCGCACTGCATCACGGCTTCCACTGTTCGAACACAAGAACTCTGTCGTTTCCGCCGAGATCACGAAACACCCCGACCGGACAGTACCCGGCCGCGGAGAATATCCCCGTAACCTGTTGGTGCTGCGTATGGCCGATCTCGACCGCAATCCTGCCTTGGAGTTCCAAATAGGCTGCCGCTCCTGCGGCGATCTTCCTGTAGGGGCTCAGACCGTCCACGCCGCCATCCAGGGCCTGGCGTGGATCGAAACCGCGGACCTCGTCCTGCAGATTTCCAATGTCGTCTGAGGGTATATAGGGAGGGTTTGCGACAATTACATGGTACCGGCCAGAAACTTTTTCAAACCAGTCGGATTTGAGCGCCGTGAACCGACCGGCGAGCCCCAATTCCCCGGCATTACGCATGGCCGTGACCAGCGCCTCTCGCGAAATGTCGACGCCGGTGGCGGTCGCGGCCGGGACAGCGCTGAGCAGCGCCAGCGCGATGGCACCGGTGCCGGTCCCCAGATCGAGGACGCGGCAGCCGCCTTCGCGTGCCGCCATTGCCTTGACGAAGGGCAGTATAGCCTCGACCAGCGTTTCGGTATCCGGCCGCGGCTCCAGCGTTTGCGGCGAAAGCGACAGGCGCAAGCCGTAGAATTCGCGATAGCCGAGGATGCGGTGCACCGGCTCGCCGGCGATACGCCGCCGCAGTGCGGCATCGATCGCTGCTCTCACGCCCGCATCGACCGTTTGCTCGGGATCGGCGATGGCCTGCGTGCGGGTCGTGCCGGAAAAATGCTCGACGATCAGCCTGGCATCGAGCGCCGGATCCGCGATCCCGGCCGCGGTAAGCCGGTTTCGCGCCTCCCGCAACAGTGAGGCGAGCGTGCCGGGCAGGCCGTCAGCCATCGAGGCCGATATCGGCGAGCAGCTTCGACTGGTGATCGGCGATCAGCGCGTCGATGATCTCGTTAAGCTCACCCATCATCACCCGGTCGAGCTTGTAGAGCGTCAGGTTGATGCGATGATCGGTGACGCGCCCTTGCGGAAAATTATAGGTGCGGATGCGTTCCGAGCGATCGCCCGAGCCGACCTGCGACTTGCGCGATTCGGAGCGTTCCTCGTCCGCCTTGCTGCGCTCGAGATCGTAGAGCCTGGCGCGCAGGATCTGCATGGCCTTCGCCCGGTTCTGGTGCTGCGACTTTTCCGCCTGCACCACCA
Source organism: Mesorhizobium sp. M1295 (assembly GCF_040318135.1). Classification (NCBI taxonomy): domain Bacteria; kingdom Pseudomonadati; phylum Pseudomonadota; class Alphaproteobacteria; order Hyphomicrobiales; family Phyllobacteriaceae; genus Mesorhizobium; species Mesorhizobium sp. M1295. The sequence goes on along the minus strand of NZ_JAMYLU010000015.1, from coordinate 9,140 downwards.
TGATGCCGGTCGGCAGATGGGTGATGCGCACGGCCGAATCGGTGGTGTTGACGTGCTGGCCGCCGGAACCCGAGGCGCGCATCGTGTCGATGCGGATGTCTTCGGCCCTGATGTCGATATCGACCTCTTCCGCTTCCGGCAACACCGCGACCGTCGCCGCCGAGGTATGGATGCGCCCGCCCGCCTCCGTCGTCGGCACGCGCTGCACGCGGTGCACGCCGGATTCGAATTTCAGATGCGCAAAGACGCCCTTGCCCGAAACGGTGGCTATGATTTCCTTGTAGCCGCCGACCTCGCCCTCGCTGGCCGACACCGTCTCGAAACGCCAGCCATGCGCCGCGGCATAGCGCTCGTACATGCGAAATAGGTCGCCGGCGAAAAGTGCCGCCTCGTCACCGCCGGTGCCGGCGCGGATTTCGAGAATGGCGTTCTTTTCGTCGGCGGCATCCCTTGGCAACAGCAGGATTTGGATGTCCTGCTGCAGCGCCTCGATGCGATGCTTGACCCCTGGCAGATCGGCCTCGGCCAAGGCCCGCATCTCGGCGTCGGTGCCCTTGTCGGCGAGCATCGCCTCCAGATCGGCCTGTTCGCGCTCGGCGGCGCGTAGCGCCCTGATCTTTGCCACCATCTCCTGGATGTCGGCATATTCGGAGGCCATCCTGACATAGGCGTCCGCCGCCGGCCCGGCCGACATCTGCGCTTCGAGCATGTCGAAACGCTTGACGACTTGGTCCATACGGTCGCGGGGCAGGTTGATCATGGCGAAGTCTACAACGGTATGGAGCGGTCGTCGGCAAAGGCTTGCAGCAGCGCCCGCATCGGCAGGCCTTGCGCCGGCGCCATCAGATTGTCGTCGAAGAACGCTTCCAGTTCGCTGAGCGGCAGTTCCGTCAGCATCGCCTTGACCGGGCCGATCGAAGCCGGCGACATCGAGATCGAGCGGTAGCCAAGGCCGATCAGCGCCATCGCCGAAATCGGCTTGCCGGCAAGTTCGCCGCACAGGGTCACCGGCGTATGGTTGCGCGCTCCGGCGTCGGCAATTTTCTTCAAAACACGCAGGAACGGCGTCGAGAGCGGGTCGAAGCGGTCGGACAATTGGGTGTTGCCGCGATCCACCGCCATGACGAACTGGAACAGATCGTTCGAGCCGACCGAGACGAAATCGACCGCCTTCATCAACTCGTCGAGCTGGAACAGCAGCGACGGCACCTCCAGCATCGCGCCCACCTTGAGGCTAGTCGGCAAATGATGGGCAAAGCGCGACAAATGCCGCACCTCGCGATCGATGATCTCGCGCGCCTGCACGATCTCGCCGAGTTCCGTCACCATTGGCAGCATCAGCTTCAGTTCGCGCCCGCCGCACGCCTTGAGCAGTGCGCGGATCTGGGTGCGCAGCAGGCCGGGCCGGTCGAGCGTCAGGCGGATGGCGCGCCAGCCGAGCGCCGGGTTCTCCTCCTGGATCGACCCCTTGAAATAGGGCAGCACCTTGTCGCCGCCGATATCGATGGTGCGGAACGTCACCGGCTTGCCGCGCGCCGCCTCGAGCACGTCGCGATAGAGCCGCTCCTGCGCTTCGGCGCGCGGAAAAGTCGAGGCGACCATGAATTGCAGCTCGGTGCGGAACAGGCCGATGCCGGCCGCGCCAGCTTCGGCCAGTTGCGGCAGATCGACCGCCAGCCCGGCATTCATCAGAAGATCGACCTGAACACCGTCCTTGGTCACCGACGGCTTCTTGCGCAGTTCGCGATAGACCTCTTGCCGCCGCGCCCTGAAGCGCACTTTCTCGGCATAGGCCGCCTCGAGGTCGGGCTGCGGGCGCAGATGGATCGCGCCTTCCTCGCCGTCGACGATGATGGCATCGCCGTTTTCCGCCATGGAAACGGCGCCCTTCATCTGGCCGGCGACCGGTATGCCCATCGCACGGGCCACGATGACGACATGGCTGGTCGCCGCGCCGTCCTCCAGCACCAGCCCGCGCAGCTTGTCTCTGGGATAATCGAGCAGCTCGGCAGCACCCATCGAGCGGGCGACGATGATGGCGTCCTTGGGCAGCGAAGCCGCGACATCCTCCGGTCCGCGCCCCATAAGCTGCCGCAGCAACCGATTGGCGAGATCGTCGAAATCGCTCATCCGTTCGCGCAGATACGGATCGGTCATGTGCAGCATGCGGGCACGCATGTCGCTCTGCACCTTTTCGACCGCCGCTTCGGCCGTCAGGCCGTTGCGGATCGCCTCCTCCAGCCGGCGTACCCAGCCGCGATCGTTGGCGAACATGCGATAGGCTTCGAGCACCTGGCGATGCTCGCCCTCGAAGGCGACGTCGCGGCGCTCCAGCATGTCGTCGATGGAGAGCCTGAGCGAGCCGAGGGACGCGTCGAGCCGCCTGACCTCCTCCTCGCTGTCCTCGTTGAACAGGTTGGTGACGACAATGCGCGGCTCGTGCAGCACCACATGGCCAAGCCCGACGCCTTCATTGAAGGACAGGCCGGTAAAGCTTACCGGGCGACGCAGATCGAGCTCGAGGCCGGGGCGCGTCAGCCGCTCCAGATCGCCGGTGGCGATCATCTCGGCGATCACCATCGCCGTCGTTTCCAGCGCCTCGACCTCGTCGTCTCGATAATGGCGCATGGTCTTGTTCTGCACGACCAGGACGCCGAGCGTCCGCCCTGCCCTCAGCACCGGCACGCCGAGGAAGGAATTGTAGATTTCTTCCCCGGTCTCCGGCAGGTAGGCGAAGGCAGGATGCTCCTGTGCATTGGAAAGGTTGAGCGGCCGCGCCGAGGCCGCGATCGTGCCGACCAGGCCTTGACCCAGCCTGAGCTGCGCCAGGTGGACGGCGTTCGGGTTCAGGCCTTCGGTGGCGTAGAGCTCGAGCACCGAATCGGCGCGCAGCACATAGAGCGAGCAGACCTCGGCAACCATGTTGGAGGCGATGTCGCGCACGATCCGGTCAAGCCGCTCCTGCGGCTCCAGCGGCTCTTGCATGAGCTCGCGGAGCCGTTTCAGCAAAACGCGCGGGCCACTGGCCGAATCACGCATCGCGGCTTCTTCTCCAATAGCATTTCAGCCGGTGCAGGTTGCCCTGCACAGCGGCACAAACGCAACAACTCAATTAGAGCGCCGTGCGTCCAATTGAACGCATAAAGGCCGCTCCAAGACTTTCGATCTGCTACTGCTTATCCAGACCGTAGACGGAATGCAAAGTGCGAACTGCTAGTTCCGTATAGGGACCGTCGATCAGGATCGAAATCTTGATTTCGGACGTTGTAATGGCGCGGATGTTGATCGACCTGTCGGCCAGCGCCTTGAAGGCGGTGGCGGCGACGCCGGCATGGCTGCGCATGCCGATGCCGATGACCGAGACCTTTGACATGCCGGCTTCCGACTGCACCACATCGTAGCCGATCGTCGCCTTCAGCCGTTCGAGCACGGCAAGCGCCTTGTCGACGTCGCCGGATGGCACGGTGAAGGTCATATCGGTGAACTTGCCGTCCTCGGAAATGTTCTGGACGATCATGTCGACGTTGATGTTGGCCTCGGCGAGCGGCCCGAAAATGCCGGCGGCGACGCCCGGCCGGTCGCCGACGCGGCGCAGCGATATCTGCGCCTCGTCCTTGGCATAGGCAATTCCGGTGACGACCTGCTGTTCCACGATCTCTTCCTCGTCGCAAATAAGCGTTCCCGGCGGATTGAGCAAATCCCCCATTCCGGGTGCATCGGGATCGTCGAAGGACGACCGCACAAAGGTACGCACCCTGTGCACCATGGCAAGCTCGACCGAGCGCACCTGCAGGACCTTGGCGCCCAGCGAGGCCATTTCGAGCATTTCCTCGAAGGAAATCTTGGCCAGCCGCCGCGCCTTCGGCTCGATGCGCGGATCGGTCGTGTAGACCCCGTCGACATCGGTGTAGATGTCGCAGCGGTCGGCCTTGACCGCCGCCGCGATGGCGACAGCGCTGGTATCGGAACCGCCGCGGCCGAGCGTTGCGATCCGGTTGTCCGGCCCGATGCCCTGGAAACCGGCCACCACCGCCACCTGGCCTTCGCCGAAGCGCTTGATCAGGAACGCGCCGTCAATATCGAGAATGCGCGCCGCGCCATGCGCGTTGTCGGTCTTGATCGGGATCTGCCAGCCTTGCCAGGAGCGGGCATGCACGCCGATATTCTGCAGCGCGATCGCCAGCAAGCCGGCGGTGACCTGCTCGCCGGCCGCGACGACGGCGTCATATTCGCGCGCATCGTGCATCGGCGAGGCCTCGCGCGTCCAATGCACGAGCTCGTTGGTCTTGCCGGCCATCGCCGAGACCACGACGGCGACCTCATGGCCGGCATCGACCTCGCGTTTGACGTGACGCGCCACATTGCGGATGCGGGCGATGTCGGCGACGGACGTTCCGCCGAATTTCATCACGATGCGCGCCATGGAAGCGAAATGCCTTTGACTGAATGCCGGACCGAGGGCCGAAAAGCGGAAATGCGTCCGACCGGGCCGGACGCTCAATGCGCGGCCTCCTTAGCCAAATGATCGCGGTTTCGCAAGGCATGCCGCCGCTGCCGGCCAGGCGACACACGAGCGCAGTGTCACGCCTGCACTGCTTGTTGGCAAATGCCGCTCGCTTCAGCCCTGCAGTGCCGTGGCTCTCCACAGGCGCGGATAATCGAGGACGAAACCGAGCGGCGAGACCTCCAGCATCTCGTTGTAGCCGAACAGCGGCGCGGCATAGGCGTAGTGTGCTGCATCGACGCGCTGATAGGTCTGTTCCAGGTGCGTCAGCCTCAGGTCGGGAAATGTCAGATAGGCCGCCGGGGCGGGCGTCGCCGTGCCGACATCGAGGGCAAAACGGCGGAGCGCCAAAAGGTTTGTGGCAGGCGTGAAGCCGAGATCGACATCGATGAGACCGTCGGCTTCCGCTTGATGCTCGCCGTTCAGCGTCCATTGGCGCTCGGTAAGCCGGTCGATGCCATAATGCAGCTCTTGCGTGCCGAGGAAGCCGTCGGCACGCGCCGAGCGCGTATGCCAGCCGGTATCGCAGTCCACCTCGTAGGCGATGCTGCACGGCTTGCCGTCCTGGACGAAAAGCGCGTGTCCCCTGAGGTTCCACCCGGAACTCGCTTCCGACAGCAGGCAAGCGTCGTGGCCTTCCTGGTCAAGCCGGCGCCAAAGAATGGAAGCAACCGTTCGCATCGTTGTGCACTCCTTCGATCACCATGTCTCTGCTTCGTCCGCCAGGGCATTGGTGTTTCCTTCCGGGACACCATCAACTGACATGTGCTGACACAATTGCCTCCGGCAAAAGGCGGTGCTGTCAGGCATCACGCGCATCGCGCTGCCGGCGGTGAATTTCGCGCCTTGACATTCGCAGCCTTGCGCCCGACTTCCTAGCGTCCGAGGAGACCACGCCATGCCAGAGCCCCGACGATCGACGATCGATGCCGGAGAGGTGGAACGATTTTCCGCCCTTGCCGCCGAATGGTGGAACCCGAACGGCAAGTTCCGCCCGCTGCATAAGTTCAACCCGATCCGGCTTGCCTATATCCGTGACCAGGTGGCGGCCCGCTTCGGCCGTGATCCGCGTGCGGCACGGCCGTTCGAAGGCCTGCGCTTCCTCGACATAGGCTGCGGCGGCGGGCTTTTGTGCGAGCCGATGGCGCGGCTTGGCGCCGAAGTGGTCGGCGCCGATGCCTCCGCCACCAACATCGAAGTGGCCAAGCTGCATGCGGCGGAAGTCGGCGTGAGCGTTGACTACCGCGCCATGACCGCGGAAGACCTGGCCGATGCCGGCGAAAAATTCGACGTCATCCTCAACATGGAAGTGGTCGAGCATGTCGCCGATGTCGATCTGTTCCTGGCCAAATGCGGCGAGATGGTCAAGCCCGGCGGCATCATGTTCGTCGCCACCATCAACCGCACGCTGAAGGCCCTGGGCCTGGCCATCATCGGCGCCGAATATGTGCTGCGCTGGCTGCCCCGCGGCACCCACCAGTTCGGCAAGCTGGTGCGCCCCGAGGAACTCGAAAAGGCGCTTGCCGGCGCCGGCCTGACCGTCATCGACCGCACCGGGGTCACCTACAGCCCGCTCGCCGACCGCTGGCAGCGGTCGAAGGACATGGATGTCAACTACATGGTGCTGGCGGAGAAGGTATCCGTCTGAAGCTTACGCCTTCTGGCCATATGTCTTCTGGCTTTGCGCCTTGGTGGTGATGAACACGCCGGCGGTGATGATGACCGCACCGGCCCAGGTCAGCAACTGATAGCGCTCGCCGAGGAAGAGCGTCCCGGCAAACAGCCCGACCGCCGCCGCCACATAGCCGATCTGGCTGAGATAGACCGGGCCGCCGACCGCTTGCAGGCGGAAGAAGAAGGCGAACATCGCCGAGGCTGATGCCGCCTGTGCCGCAGCGACCAGCGGCACGCCGCCGAGCGACCCGAATGCATTGCCGCCCAGCAGGATCAGAATGCCGGCAAGCAGCATCAAGGCTGCTGCCAGATGGCTGCCGACGGCAAGCTCGATCGGGCCGGTGTCTTCAGGCCAGTCGACGGTGCGGTAGATGTTGCCGGCGGCGAGGCTGACCGGGATGAGCAGGCCCATCGCCACCCAGAAAAATTCGGCCGGATGGCCCGCTTCCCCGCGCGTCACGGCCACCATGACTGCGCCCACGAAACCGACGACTATGCCGACGATGCCCAGCATGGTCGGGCGCCTGACCCCGAGCAGCATCGAGAACACCAGCGTGACGACCGGCGACAGCGTGAACATGATGCCGCTGTAGCCGGCGCCCAGATGCGGAATGGCTGAAAACATCAGCAGATTGGGGATTGCGTAGGAGACGGCCGCGGTGACAAAGAAATAGCGCAGCCTGTGCGGCGAAAGCCGCATGCGCTGCCCGTTGAGCAGCAATGCGCACAAAAGCACGCCGCCGGCGCCAAGCGAGATGACGAAGGCCCAGACCATGGCGGGGACGCCGGCCGCCGTCGCGATCTTGCCGAACGGCAGCGTCAGGCCGAGCAGTCCACCGGTGACGACCAGAAGGCCAAGCGCCGAGTCTCAGAGAAATTTCATCGCCGTCCCATCGCCTGTTCGCACTTGGCCGATACCACAAGCTGAGGTACGATACGGTAAAGATTCTTCACGTCAAGATACATAACGGTGAGAGACATGGATCGCGCAGCAAAAGCGATCGAGCAGTGGAAAAAGGAACGGCCGGATCTCGATGTCTCGCCGATGGCCGTGCTCGGACGGTTGAACGAGGCTGCCTCGTTGATCGCGCGGGAGCGGCTGGCGCCGCTGTTTGCAAGTTACGGACTGCAATCCGGAGAATTCGATGTGCTGGCGACGCTGCGTCGTTCCGGGCCGCCATACGCGCTGACGCCGACCGCTCTGTACGAGGCGACGATGGTGACGTCGGGCGCGATGACCAACCGCCTCGATCGGCTTGAGAAATCCGGCCTGATCAAGCGCGGGCCGCATCCCGACGATCGCCGCGGCATCGTCGTACAACTGACCCGGAAGGGCCTCGCTTTGATCGACGAGGCGGTTGCCGCGCACGTTGCCAACGAGCACGAGATACTTTCCGGCCTGATACGCCCGGAGCAGGTCATGCTGGCACGCCTGCTCGAAAAATTGATCGCGAGCCTAGGCTAACCAAACCGGCCAAAAGGGCCGGCCGAGAAGGTGGAAAACTCAAATCCTGGCCGCGGAGCCTCGTTTGGGCCGGCGGACAGCTCTGATCTTGCCGCTGTTTCCGCCGCCACAGAAAAACTGGTCACCGCCATCGGATTCGAGCCCCGACACGCCTGTTCCTGGCGGCATATCGAGCTTCTCCAGGACCTTTCCCGTTTCAGGATCGATCCGCCGGACATCGCTCTCCTCACCCTCCCAGGTGCCATGCCACAGCTCGCCATCGACCCAGCTGACCCCGGTGACGACGCGGTTGGAAACGATGGTGCGAAGGATTGCCCCTGTCTCGGGATCGACCTGATGGATCTTTCGGCCCCGATGCTGCCCGACCCAGAGCGTTCCTTCGGCCCAGGCGAGCCCGGAATCACCGCCATTGCCGGGCGCCGGGATCGACGCCAGCACCTGGCCATTCTTCGGATCGATCTTGTGGATGCGATCCTCGGCGATCTGATAGAGGTGCTGGCCGTCGAAGGCCGTTCCGGCGTGTGCCGCCACATCGATCGAGCGCACTACTTTGCCGCTCGCCGGATCGAAGGCGTTCAATCTGTCGCCTGACGCAAACCAGACATGCTCACCGTCGAAGGTGACGCCGTCGACGTGGTCGACACCCGGAAAGGGTCCATATTCACGGAGGATTTCGGCTGAGGATCGTTTCATAATACCACCCTAGTAGCCCGGCAACGGGCCGGGGAGTAACAAGATTGTCGGGAAACCCGGTACCGGCGGGGTCATCCAGCGACGCGCCCGCCCGCGGCCGAACGACTGCACCTTGCCTGACTGGGCGAGCTGCTCGAGCGCCCGCTGCACGGTACGCGAACTGGCTCCAAGCGCAATCGCCAAGGCCGAGCTCGACCACGACTCGCCGTCGGCGAGGAAGGCGAGCACCGCGGCATGATCGTCCTCGACGGGCGGCGCCAGCACGACGACCTCGCCGGCGCGGCGTGGCGCCAGGGCAAAGCCCCGCTTCGTCGCGCTCACATCGGCCAAGCTCCGAAGCTCCGCGCGAAGTCGCCCGATTTCGACCCGTAACCGCGCGCGATGTGATTCGTCCGCGTCCTTTCCGCGGAAAGCGCGCGCAATAAGCGTCGATCTTGCCACGTCCCCCGGCCAGGCTTCGGCCAGCGCGCGGGCAACAGCGAACAGCACCGGGCGGGTCGCCAGCGAGATGACGGTGTCTGCGACCCGCACGACATTGCGGCATGCATCCACCACGAGCGCCCCCGACGCCAGGAGCGCTTCGACTTCGTCGAGCAGAAGGGGCCGTTCCTCGCCACGGGCGACAAGGCGTGCCGCCGGCGTCTCCAGCACCAGCGATGCGCTCTCCACCTCTGCGGTCAGCGCGGGGATGCCGGCCGCGGGGGGGGGGGGGGGGGGGGGCCGGGGGCGGGGGGGGGGGGGGGGCGGGCGGCGGCCGCGCGGCGGGGGGGGGGGGGGGGCCCGCCGCCGGGGGGGGGGCCGGGG
>NZ_JAMYLU010000014.1:0-190561 GCF_040318135.1 Mesorhizobium sp. M1295 | reverse complement strand
AATAGGGCTATCCCGAGACGGCGCGGGTCTGGGGGGGGGGGTTTTTGTTATAGTTCAGCCCCAAAAACTAACCCGCCGTTTTCTCTAGAACTGCGCCCCGGGCGGGTGGCGCCGCCCGGTTCTTCGTCGTTACCGTCCTTCGCCGTTTGCCGTCTTGGCGCGCGGGAGAAAATTTGCCCCATCGCAGAATTGACGTTTACGCAAACGTCAATATTTGTTATCTCGACCGCAACGTTGGTCCGTCTGCCATCCTCATATGCTGAGGCTGATTTCGGGGCCAAGACCGCATGGTGGAGGAAACGCATGCCGATCTACAGAGCGCCGATCCGGGACACGCTGTTCGTGCTGAACGAGGTGCTGGGCTATCAGCGCTATTCCAATCTTCCCGGATTTTCCGACGCGACGCCGGATGTGCTCGAGGCCATCCTTGCCGAGGGCGCGAAGCTCGCCGAAAACGTCATGCAGCCGCTCAACCGTGTCGGCGACGTGGAAGGTTGTGTGCGCCATGTCGACGGATCGGTGACGACGCCAAAAGGCTTCAAGGAAGCCTTCGACCAGTATCGCGAAGGTGGCTGGATGGGGCTCGCCGCACCTGTCGAGTTTGGCGGGCAAGGCTTGCCCTATGCAGTGCATACTGCGGTTGCCGAATATATGGTGTCGGCCAATATGTCGCTGATGATGTATGCCGGACTGACGCAAGGTGCGATCGCTGCGATCATCACCCATGGCACCAAAGAGCAGAAGGCGACATGGTTGCCGAAGCTGGTCGAGGGCGCCTGGACCGGCACCATGAACCTGACCGAGCCGCACTGCGGAACCGATCTCGGCTTGCTGCGCACCAAGGCCGTTCCAAATGGCGACGGCACCTACAGGATCTCCGGCCAGAAGATATTCATCTCGGCCGGCGAGCATGACATGTCGGGAAACATCGTCCACCTCGTGCTGGCCCGTATCGAGGGCGCGCCGGATGGCGTGAAGGGCATCTCGCTGTTCATCGTGCCGAAGCTCAAGCTCGATGCATCAGGCAATCCGGGCGAGAAGAACACCGTCTCCTGTGGCTCGATCGAGGAGAAGATGGGTATCCATGGCAATTCGACCTGCGTCATGAATTATGACGACGCTGAAGGCACACTGCTCGGCGAGGCCAATGGCGGGCTGAAAGCCATGTTCACCATGATGAATGAGGCGCGGCTTGGCGTCGGCCTGCAGGGGCTCTCACTGTCGGAGGTTGCCTATCAGAATGCGGTTTCTTACGCCAAGGATCGTCTGCAGGGCCGCTCGCTGTCAGGGCTGAAGGCGCCGGACAGAAAGGCCGATCCGATCATCGTCCATCCGGACATCCGCCGCAGCCTGATGACCATGAAGGCTTTCAACGAGGCCGGCCGCGCGCTGGCGCTGTGGACGGCGATCAAGTCCGACATCGCTCACCGCTCCGGTGACGACAAGGATCGCCAGGCAGCCGATGACTATACCGGCCTGATGACGCCGGTGGTCAAGGGCGTGCTCACCGACAAGGGTTTCGATCACGCGGTAATGGCGCAGCAGGTGTTCGGAGGCCACGGCTATATAGAAGAGCACGGCATGAGCCAGTTCGTCCGCGATGCCCGCATCGCCATGATCTATGAGGGTGCCAACGGCATCCAGGCACTCGACCTCGTCGGCCGCAAGCTGGCCTTGAATGGCGGTCGCGCGGTGCAGGCGTTCTTTAGGGAAGTCGGCGAGTTCTGCGAGGAGAACCGCACCGACGAGAAGATGGCGCCCTTCACCAAGGCGCTGAAGAAGAGCCTCAACGATCTGCAGGCGGCGACGATGTGGCTGATGCAGAACGGCATGGCCAAGCCCGACAATGCCGGTGCCGCCTCGACCGACTACATGCATCTCTTCGGCCTGGTGGCGCTGGGCTATATGTGGGCGCAGATGGCCAGGGTGGCCGCAGCGAAATTGGCGAATGGCGCCGACGGCGCTTCGTCTTTCTACGACAACAAGCTGGTGACGGCGCGCTTCTTCGTGGAGCGGATCATGCCGGAGACGGCGGCGCACCTTGCCCGCATCTCCAGCGGCGCCGACACATTGATGGCGCTGCCGGCCGAAGCGTTCTAGGCTCCCCTCTTCCTCGCGAGGAGGGTGGCCGCGAAGCGGCCGGGAGAGGGCGCCACGGCAGCGCGCCAGCCTCAATTCTGGCGGCGTGCTTGGAAGGAGGATCAGAGAATAAACATGACCAGTCCCGCCGAAATCCTTGGCCTTCCAAAACCCGCCTGGGCGGCGGACGAGGTCGGCATGCTTTATGACATGGCGCACCGCTTCATGTCGGAAGAGATCGCGCCGCGTTACGACGAGTTCGAGAAGAACGAGATGGTCGACCGCGAAAGCTGGCTGAAGGCGGGTGCGGCCGGCCTGCTCTGCGCCTCGATGCCGGAGGAATATGGCGGCTCGGGCGGCAGCTTCGCGCATGAGAGCGCCATCATCGAGGCGATCGCCCATGTCGGCGTCGACGGGTTCGGCATTGGCCTGCACAATTCGATCGTCGCCCCCTACATCCTCCATTACGGCTCGGACGAGCAGAAGAAGAAATGGCTGCCGAGGCTGGCGACCGGCGAACTGATCGGCGCCATCGCCATGACCGAGCCGGGTGCGGGCTCCGACCTGCAGGGCGTCAAGACGCGCGCCGAAAAGGACGGCAACCAGTACAAGCTCAACGGCTCGAAGACCTTTATCACCAACGGCCAGCTCGCTAACTTCATCATCGTCGTCACCAAGACCGATCCGCAGAAAGGTGCCAAGGGCATCTCGCTGATCGTCGTCGAGACCGACGAGGTGGAGGGCTTCGAGCGCGGCCGCAACCTCGACAAGATCGGCCTCAAGGCCAACGACACGTCGGAACTGTTCTTCAACGACGTGCGTGTGCCGACCTCGAACCTGCTTGGCAACGAGGAAGGCCAGGGCTTCGTCCAGCTGATGCAGCAATTGCCGCAGGAGCGGCTGCAGATCGGCACCACTGCTATCGCCATGGTCGAGCGGGCGCTGGCTCTTACCATCGACTACGTCAAGGAGCGCAAGGCCTTCGGCAAGGCCATCATCGAATTCCAGAACACCCAGTTCAAGCTGGCCGAATTGAAGACCGAGGCGACCATTGGGCGCGTCTTCTATAATGACTGCGTTGCCCGCCACATTAACGGCGGCCTCGACCCGGTGACGGCCTCGATGGCCAAATACTGGCTGTCAGACCTGCAGGGAAAAGTCGTCGACGAATGCCTTCAATTGCATGGCGGCTATGGCTACATGAATGAATATCCGATTGCGCGCATGTTCCGCGACGCCCGCGTCCAGCGCATCTACGGTGGAACCAACGAGATCATGAAATTGCTGATCGGGCGCTCTCTCTGAGCGACTTTCAGCAAACCCAAGGAGCAGGAAAATGGCCGAAGCTTACGTCTATGATGCCGTGCGCACGCCGCGCGGCAGGGGCAAGAAGGATGGCTCGCTGCACGAAGTGCCGGCGGTGCGGCTCGGCGCCAAGGTGCTCGAGGCGATCCGCGACCGCAACGGGCTGGACACCGGCACCGTCGACGACATCATCTTCGGCTGTGTCGATCCGGTTGGCGAGGCGGGTGCAGTCATTCCACGTGCCGCTGCTTTCGAGGCCGGCTACGACACCAAGGCGCCTGGCATGCAGATATCGCGCTTCTGCGCCTCGGGCCTCGACGCCATCAATTTCGGCGCCGCCAAGATCGCGCAAGGCGCCGACGAGATCGTGATTGCCGGTGGCGTCGAATCGATGTCGCGGGTCGGCATGGGCGCCTCCGGCGGCGCCTGGTTCATGGATCCTTCGGTCGGCCTGCCCGGCTGGTTCGTGCCGCAAGGCATATCGGCCGACCTGATCGCCACCAAATACGGGTTTTCGCGCGACGACGTCGATGCCTACGCGGTCGAAAGCCAGAAGCGTGCCGCCAAGGCGTGGGGCGAGGGCCGCTTCAAGAATTCGGTGATCTCGGTCAAGGACCAGAACGGCCTGACCATTCTCGATCACGACGAGCACATGCGGCCTTCGACCGACATGCAGTCGCTGGCCGCGCTCAACCCGTCCTTCGTCATGCCCGGCGAAATGGGCGGCTTCGACGCCGTCGCGGTGCAGAAGCATCCCGAGGTGGAAGAGGTCAACCACGTCCACCATGCCGGAAATTCGTCCGGCATCGTCGATGGCGCGGCGGCCGTGCTGCTCGGCTCGAAAAAGGCGGGAAAGACGCTCGACCTCAAGCCGCGCGCGCGTATCCGCGCCTTTGCCAACATCGGCTCCGAACCGGTGCTGATGCTGACCGGTCCGGTCGACGTCACCGAAAAGCTGTTGAGGCGGGCGAAGATGAAGCTGTCGGACATCGACCTGTTCGAGCTTAACGAGGCCTTCGCTTCGGTGGTGCTGCGCTACATGCAGGCTTTCGACATTCCTCATGACCGGATCAACGTCAATGGCGGCGCCATCGCCATGGGCCATCCGCTGGGCGCCACCGGTGCGATGATCTTCGGTACGGTGCTGGACGAATTGGAACGCCGCGACCTGAACACCGCGCTGGTGACGCTTTGCATCGGCGCCGGCATGGGCACCGCAACGATCATCGAACGCGTCTGACGGAGAGAGATGATGAGCTATACCAATTTCACCCTCGACACCGACGCCGACGGCATTGCTTTGGTCACCTGGGACATGCCGGACCGTTCGATGAACGTCTTCACCCAAGAGGTGACGCTCGAGCTGAACGTCATCGTCGACAAGGTGGCGACCGATGCAGCGATCAAGGCGGCGGTCATTACCTCCGGCAAGGATACGTTCTCGGGCGGCGCCGACATCACCATGCTGCAGAAGATGCTGGCGACCTTCGCCGCCGACAAGGCAAAGGACCCAGAGAAGGCGACCAAGGCGCTGTTCGACAATGCGGGCTATATGAACGGCCTGTTCCGTAAGCTGGAAACCTCGGGTAAGCCGTGGGTTTCGGCGATCAACGGCACCTGCATGGGCGGCGCGTTCGAATTGTCGCTCGCCTGCCATGGCCGTGTCGCGGCCGATTCCGACAAAGTGAGGATGGCACTTCCCGAAGTGAAGATCGGCATTTTCCCCGGCGCCGGCGGAACCCAGCGCGTGCCGCGGCTGACCGACCAGCAGCAGGCGCTGCAAATGCTGACCTCCGGCCAGACGCTGTCGCCGCAGAAGGCCAAGTCGATGGGCCTGATCCATGAGATTGCCGAGCCGGACAAGCTGGTCGAAACCGCCAAGGCGATGATCAGGAACGGCTTGAAACCGGTGGCGCCCTGGGACGAAAAAGGCTTCAAGCTGCCCGGCGCTCCGATCTATTCGGTGGCCGGTGCCAATCTGTGGCCGCCGGCCATCGCCATCCTGCGCCGCGAGACCTATGGCAACTATCCCGCCGCTGCCGCCATCCTGAAATGCGTTTACGAGGGCTTGCTGGTGCCGTTCGACACCGCCTTGCGGATCGAGCAGCGCTACTTCACCGAGATCATGCAGACCAGGGAAGCGGCAGCGATGATCCGCTCGTTGTTCGTGTCGCTCCAGGAACTGAACAAGGGCGCGCGCCGCCCGGCCGGTGTGCCGGAAACGAGGTTTAAGAAGATCGGCGTGCTCGGCGCCGGCTTCATGGGCGCCGGCATTGCCTATGTGACGGCCAAGGCGGGCATTCCGGTGGTGCTGCTCGACCGTGACATGGAGTCTGCCGCCAAGGGCAAGGCGCATTCCGACAACCTTATCTCGGATCAGGTGAAGAAGGGCCGTGCCAAGCCACAGGACAAGGACCAGTTGCTGACGCTGATCACGCCGACGGCCGATTACGCCGATCTCGCCGGCTGCGATCTTGTCGTCGAGGCGGTATTCGAGGATTCGGCCGTAAAGAAGGGCGCCACCGAACAGGCCGAGGCTGTGCTCAAGCCTTCGGCGACCTTCGCCTCGAATACGTCCACCATACCGATTACATCGCTGGCCAGGAATTCGGCGCGGCCAAAGAATTTCATCGGCATCCACTTCTTCTCGCCGGTCGACAAGATGATGCTGGTCGAGATCATCCTCGGCAAGAAGACCGGCGACAAAGCGCTGGCCACCGCGATCGACTTTGTCCGCGCCATCAAGAAAACCCCGATTGTCGTCAACGATACGCGCGGTTTCTATGTCAATCGCTGCGTACTGCGCTACATGTCGGAAGCCTACAAGATGCTGATCGAAGGTGTTCCGGCGCCGATGATCGAGAATGCGGCGAAAGCCGCCGGCATGCCGGTCGGTCCTCTGGCGTTGACCGACGAGACCGCGATCGACCTTGCCCAGAAGATCATGAAGCAGACGATGCGCGATCTCGGCGACAAGGCGGTCGACCCGAAGCAGATGGCGCTGATCAGCACGATGGTCGACACACACGGTCGCTTGGGTCGCAAGAACAGCAAGGGCTTCTACGACTATCCGGCAAAACCTGCCAAGAAGAAGCTGTGGCCAGGCCTCAGGGACCTCTACCCGCAACTGGCGCCGGAGAGGGTCGATTATGAGGAGCTGAAGCAGCGGCTGCTGGTCACCATCGCGCTTGAGGCGGCACGGGTGATGGAGGAGGGCATCGTTACCGATCCACGCGAGGCCGATGTCGGCTCGATCCTGGCCTTCGGCTTCGCGCCCTACACAGGCGGTGCACTGTCCTACATCGACGGCATCGGCGCGAAGAAATTCGTCAAGATCGCCAAGCGCCTGCAGAAGAAATACGGCGCCGAGTTCAGGGCGCCGAAGCTGCTGCTCGACATGGCCGAGAAGGGCGAGACCTTCTATGAGCGTTTCGATCCCTATGACAGGAACGAGGCCAAGGAGGCAGCGTGACGCCGTCTTCGGCGGTGGACAAGATGGCGGCCAAGAGGTAGAACAGGGAAGGTATTTTTTCCTGTTTCGAAGGAGAGCAAGGTGCTCTCGCATGACCGCGTTTGGGCCGCCATCGACGCTCTCGCCGAGCGTTATTCGCTTTCGGCCTCCGGGCTGGCCAGGCGCGCTGGCCTCGACTCGACGGCCTTCAACAAATCGAAGCGGCTGTCCTCGGATGGGCGGCCGCGCTGGCCGTCGACCGAATCGCTCGCCAAGATCATCGAGGCGACCGGCGCCTCGCTGGATGAATTTGCGGGGCTGGTCGAAGGCCGGGGTAATTCCGGCGCACTGCCCGTGCAGAAATCGTCGGTGCCGCTGCTCGGCTTCGCCCAGGCGGGCGCCGGTGGCTTCTTCGACGACGCCGGGTTTCCGGCGGGGCAGGGATGGGACCTGATCGAGCTGCCGGCACGGGCAACCGAAACCTCCTATGCGTTGAAGGTCCAGGGCGATTCCATGCTGCCGCTTTACCGCAATGGCGATGTCCTGATCGTCGAGCCGGGGGCTATCATACGAAAGGGCGATCGCGTCGTCGTCAAGACCAATGCCGGCGAGGTGATGGCCAAGGTGCTCGACCGCCAGACACCGAAGTCGATCGCGCTGGTCTCCCTCAATCCCGATCATCCGGACCGCGACATCCCCATGCGTGATGTCGAATGGGTGGCGCGGATTGTCTGGGCAAGCCAGTAGGCGCGGGGCCGGTGCGTCTGCCTCACCTTGCCTTGGCCGTTCTGGCGATTCCGGCGATGGCCACGGCAATTGTCGCTGGCGGCCGCGCCGTCCAGAACCAAAGCGGCGGCCCTGGCGAGCAAATTCAGGTCAGCGCTGAACCCCAGCCCGCCGCGCCGGCTACGTCGGCCATCTCGAAACCAGAGGCGGCCAAGCAGGCTACGCATTCAAGGGCAATCGATCCGGAAATCGTGGTGCCGCCGCAGCTCGGTTCCGACGAGCTTGAACGGATTGAGCCGCGCGCACCGTTGAGCGATCTGGCATTGGCCGGACTGCCCAGGCCGCCAAAAACGAAAATGCCTGACGACTGGAAAGGCACGAAACTGTTCCAGCCGGTCGCGCCGGCCGCCGGGGTCATCGAGGCAAAGGGCTATTCGATTGCGGTTTCCGGCATCGACATCGTCAAGCAGGACGAGACTTGCACCGACGGCGGCAAGTCTTGGAGTTGCGGCATCCGGGCGCGAACTGCCTTCCGCGCTTTTCTGCGCGGTCGTGCGGTGGTCTGTGCCGTGCCGCCCGAAGGCGGCCGTGACCTGATCGCCGCCGAGTGCCGGATCGGCAATCAGGATATCGGCCAATGGTTGGTCGAAAACGGCTGGGCGCGCGCCGCCAAGGGCGGCGCTTACATAGAAGCCGGCGAGAAGGCGCGTGCAGCGAAAAAGGGCGTCTTCGGGCCGGCGCCGAGCGTCTCAGGCCTGCCGCCGCTCCCGGCTGCGTCGCGATCCGCGCCTGTGGCGCCGGGCTCGATCCTGGAGGAGCAGGACGGCGTCCTCAAGCCGCCAGCTGACCAGCAAGCGCCCGTCGAATGAGCTCACGCGTTTCGGCAATGCCGTAGAGTGCGGCGAAGGAACCGAAGCGCGGCCCGCGTTCCTGACCTATCAGCACCTGATAAATCATCTGGAAGAAGGCGACGGAGACGCCGGGTCCACCCTCAGGGCTCTGCTTGGAACGATCCTGGTAGCGCTCGATCTTGCGCGCGACATTGAGGGCGGCGTTCTGGATCGCCTCGCCGGCGGCGTCAGCGGGCAGCGCGGCGAGCGCTTCCGAAAGTTTGGTCAGCGCCTCGCGCTCGACCGCGTCGGCGGCACGGTACACCTTAGCCGGCTTCACGAAATCGTCGAAATAGCGGATCGCATATTCGGTCAGCCGGTCGAGTTCGGGGTGAGTTGCCGGCGTCACACCCGGTGCGTGGCGCGAAATGAAGCCCCACAGCACGTCCCTGTTCTGCGCATTCGAGGCGCTGACCAGGTTGAGCAGCAGCGCGAACGACACCGGCAGGTCGATGATAGGCGGATTGCCGTCATGCATGTGCCAGACCGGATTGCCCAGCCGTTCTTTCCAATCCTGCTTCTGATAAGCAGAGAGGAACGTGTAATATTCGTCTACCGCCTTCGGGATGACGTCGAAATAAAGCTTCTTCGCGGTTCGCGGGCGCTGGAACATATAAAGGCTAAGGCTCTCGGTCGGCGCATAAGTCAGCCACTCGTCGATGGTTAGCCCATTGCCCTTCGACTTCGAGATCTTCTGGCCCTGCTCGTCGAGGAACAGCTCATAATTGAAGCCCTCCGGCGCTGGAGCATCGAGCGCACGGCAAATCTGCCCGGCGAGCTTGACGGAATCGATCAGATCCTTGCCGGACATCTCGTAATCGACGCCGAGTGCTGCCCAGCGCATCGCCCAGTCTGGCTTCCATTGCAGCTTGGCATGACCGCCGGTCACCGGCGTCTCGAAGCGCTCGCCGGTGTCCGGGTCGCGCCACACGATGGTGCCGGCGTCGAGCTTGCGCTCATCGATCGCGACTTGCATGACGATGCCGGTCTTGGGATGGATCGGCAGGAAGGGCGAATAGCTCTGCGCCCGCTCTTCACGCAGCGACGGCAGCATAATTGCCATCACCTTATCGAAGCGCTCGAGCATCTTGAGCAGCGTCGCGTCGAAGCGGCCGGAAGTATAATAGTCGGTCGAGGAAGCGAATTCGTAATCGAAGCCGAAACGGTCGAGGAAGGCGCGCAACCGTGCGTTATTGGCGGCGCCGAAGGACGGATACTCATTGGAGAAAGGGTCCGGTATCCTGGTCAGCGGCTTGCCGAGATACGCGCGCAGCATGTCCTTGTTAGGCACATTGTCCGGCACCTTGCGCAATCCGTCCATGTCATCGGAGAAGCACAGCAGCCGCGTCTTGACCTTGTCTTCGGTCAGCACTCGGAAGGCGTGGCGCACCATAGATGTGCGCGCCACCTCGCCGAAAGTGCCGATATGCGGCAGCCCCGACGGGCCGTAGCCGGTCTCGAACAGCACCGTTTCCGGGTAGCCGCTGCTCGCGTAGCGGGCGACGATCTTTTTCGCTTCCTCGAACGGCCACGCCTTGCTTTCGGCGGCGGCGGTGAGGACTTCCGGGCTGAGATCGATCGGCTGTTGTCCGGCCATGATGCTATTTCCTGCAGCTTTGCCGGCATCCGTGCCGGCAGCCGCATGCTCTAGACTATGATCCCGAAAAGTGGAACCCGGTTTCCGGGCAGGACCGTGATCAGGCAAGAAGATATGAGCCCCGTCCCATTTAGTCGGTATGGATCAGGCTTCAGGGCCTGACCGGAGCGTCAACGATCGCGGCTCTTTTTCCTTGCGGCGCCGGTCCCTCGTTCCTAACTTCGGGACCCGTCTCAAGGAGTTGTAAATGCCATTGTCGCCACACGAAGCCATGATCTACCTGATGGTCATCACCTCGGCGTCAGACCGCGACATGACCGATGTCGAACTGGCGCGGATCGGCGACGTCGTTCGATCCTGGCCGGTGTTTGAGGATTTCAATCAGGAGCGGCTGGTCGAGGTCGCCCAGGCCTGCCAGAAAATGCTGCAAGAAAAGGACGGGCTGGAGGGCGTCCTGGCGCGCGTCGCCGAGGCGCTGCCCGACCGCCTGCGTGACACCGCCTATGCCGCTGCCTTCGAGGTCGCGGCCGTCGATCTCGAAATGCGACTGGAGGAGGTGCGCGTGCTGCAGCTCGTCCGCCGGGAACTCGACCTCGATGCGCTGACGGTCGCCGCCATCGCGCGAGCCGCCAAGGCCCGCCTTCGCACGCTGACCTGAGCCAGCAGCCAAGCTCAGAAAAAGCTGACCGGAAAATAGCGCAGATAGAACTCGGCGAACGTGCCTTTCACCGAAATTTCCTGCAGCGCATAGTCGAAAGCGGCGGCCAGGGCCGGATCGTCGGCCCTGGTGGCGATCGCCATGCCCGAGCCGAGATATTCGGGCGCCAGATAGGGGCCGCCGGCAAAGCGGCAGCAGCCCGCCGCATCCGAACCGCCGAGCCAGAACGCAAAACGCATGCCATCGCCGAAGGCGGCGTCGATCTTGCCGGCTTTCAGCTCGCCATAAAGCTCCTCCGGCTTTGCGAAGGGGACGATTTGGACGTCGCCGAAATAATCGCGCAACATCCGCTCATGCCCGGAGCCGGCGATCACGCCGACACGCTTGCTGCGCAGCTTGTCGAACATTGGTTCCGTCAGCGCCTGTGTCTTCGGCACGACGAAGCGTGCCGGAAATCGCAGGTAGGAGCGTGAAAACGCGTATTTCGACCGCGATTCCGGCGTGGCGGCGATTCCGGCAATGATCGCTTCGCCTTCGCCTTTCCGCAGCGCGCCTTCGAGCTCGGCCCAGGGCAGCGCCTGGATCTGGCATTTTTCGGCAATGCCGAGCTCGGCGCAGATGGCGCGCGCCAGGTCCACATGGAAGCCGGACAGTCGGCCTGCCCCGTCGAGAAAGTTGAAGGGCGGGAAATCGGTGGTGGTCAGGAATCGCAGCCGCGGCAGCATCGAAAGGTCCGGCTTTGGCAGCCGCACCTTGGCGTCCCAAAACACCGGCACCTGCGGCTCCGCAGCGCGCGCAGCACCCGCAAGCGATTGCACTCCGATCAGCATCGAGATCAATGAAATGGATATGCACCGAAACGCCACGCGACGACTCCGTCCAGTCTTGCCCCGGCTTTCGTACGAAATAACACAGGTTCTTGTACGAAAATAACTCAGGCACAACGGTTTTTGGTTTCATCATGGCAATTTAGGGATATTGTTTAGTGAGTTTGCAAGTGACTGTATGATGCCGGCTCAAGAGGAGCGGTGGGGCGTACAGAGGGAGCAGCTTTGCAGTCCGGGGTTGATGGCGTAGTGCGGGTTGATCACTGCCATTGGTCTCAAGTGCGGAAGGCAACATGGGGTAGATGTTGCGATGGGTCATTTCGATCGTACCCTGGAGTTGATAGATCAGTTGCAGCACGCCGGCACAGCGGCCGCCGTCTGCGAAAAGCTGCTGGGGGTAACAAGCGGGTTCGGGCTGACGGCGCTGATGGCCGGGACGGTTCCGCAACCTGGAACGCCGAGAAATCAGCAAAAGAATCATGTGCTGCTTTGCGACTGGCCGGCTGAATGGCTTGAGCGCTACGTCGCGCGCAACTACGTCGATCACGATCCCGTCGTCAGCCACATGAAGCAGCTTCAGGCGCCGTTCCAGTGGCGGGAAGCGTCTCAGGGCATCCGCATCGGCAAGAGCGGCGGCGAGGTGATGGGCGACGCCGGTGAATTCAAGCTGCGCGACGGGTTGGCCTTCCCGCTGATCACGCTCGATGGCCAGATCGTCATGGTGTCGCTGGGCGGCGAGGCTGTCGAATTGTCGGGCGCCGAGTTCGGGTTGGTCTCGTTGGTCTCGACTTATGCGATTGGCCGCGCCATGCAGCTCCACACCATGGCGGGCAAAACCATCGACCATGTCGAATTGACGCCGCGTGAGCGCGAATGCCTGCAATGGGCCGCCGTTGGCAAGTCCGAATGGGAGATTTCCCAAATTCTCGGCATTTCGGAACACACGTCAGAGAAACACCTTCTTAACGCCAAAAGCAAACTCGGTGCCGTCAACCGGGTCCAAGCCGTCGCGGAAGCGATAAGGCGCGGCTATATTAACTAGGTCGGCCGCGCCGGCCTAGAAATTCTTGCCTACGTGATCGCGTAATTTTCTCGGGGGAGCACGGCCGTATTTTCCTATTGAACCTAGGAGACGGCAAATGCTTTTTTCCCTCACCACCCAGGAATTGATGGAACGCCCAGGCCTTTGGGAGGCAGTTCATCGCTTGCGTTACAAGATTTTCGTCGAGGAGATGGGATGGACCGATCTGCAGCGCCCCGATGGCCTCGAGATCGATCAATTCGACCACGACGAGGCAGTGCACCAGATCGTCATCCGCAATGGCGAGCTCGCCGGTTACCAGCGTATGTTGCCGACGACCCGGGCACATCTTCTAACCGATGTGCTGGCGGACCTTTATGAGGGAACCCCACCGTCGGGGCCGAATGTCTATGAACTGACCCGCTATGCGGTTGCGCCGGGATTCCGCGACGGCCGGCGCGGCGTGTCGACGGTGGGCACCGAACTGATCGCCGGCTTCGTCGAGTGGGGTCTGAAGCGCAACGTCAACCAGGTGATCATCGAATTCGAGCCGATGTGGGTGCTTCGCGCGCTGCAACTGCATTTCCTGGCAACGCCGCTCGGCTATCAGCGGACCTATGGCAACCAGCAGGTCGTTGCCACACTGCTCACCTTCAACGAGCACACGCTCGACGTGGTGCGATCGCGCCGCAATCACTTTGCGCCGGTGCTGGCCAGAGGGTACCCGGACATGCTCGGACAGAGACGCGCCTCGTAAGATTGGAGAGGGCCATGAACGTTCACTCAAAAACAGAATTCCGCAATCACACGCTGATCGTCACCGTATCGTCGGGTGACGGCCGCCCGGTGCTGGACAGGCGGGCCTACGAAAGCCTGGCCAGGACATTCCATGAAGCCGCTGTCGATGACGACGTCCGCGTCGTGGTCCTGCGCGGCCTGGCCGGGTGCTTTTGCCTCGGTGCCGATTTCTCCGAATTTCTCGATGCCACCAAACATCGGCGATTGATCGCCGCCGTCACCGATATGTTCCGCACGCTGGCGACGTTCCCGAAACCGGTGCTTGCCTGTGTCGACGGCGACGCCGTCGGCGTCGGCTGCACCATCCTGTTCCACTGCGACATGGTGATCGCCTCGAGCAAGAGCACGTTCCGGGTGCCGTTCGTCGATTTCGGCCTGGTGCCGGACGCGGCGACCAGCATCCTGGCGCCGCAGAAGCTCGGCTATGCCGGTGCGTTCCGCTTCTTCTGCCTCGGCGACACGCTCGCCGCCGAAGATGCCAGGCAGCTCGGCCTTGTCGGCGAGATCGTGACGGACGTCAGTGTCGAGGAAGCCACGTTGGCCAGAGCCAGGCAGCTCGCCAAGAAGCCAGTCGCGGCACTGCTGCAGACGCGCGACCTGCTTAGGGGGGACACCGGCGCGCTCTGCGACCGCATCGACCAGGAGATCTCGCTTTTCCAGCAGGCGTTGCAGGACGACACCACGCTGAAGCGGCTGCAGCGGATTGCCCGGATGGCGGCATGAGAGCCGTTAATCGATGAGGTGAGCTTATTTTTCGAGGAAAGTCGGCCCTTCGCCGATGATCTTCTTGTCCTCCTTGCCGATGACGTCGAGGTCACGGCCGTCATAGGGAAGTGACAGGAGAATGCGCTGCATGACCGCCAGCCGTGCGCGCCGTTTGTCGTTCGCCCGCACAATGATCCAGGGCGCGAACTCCTTGTGCGTGCGTTCGACCATCAGGTCGCGCGCCTTGGTGTAGTCGTCCCATTTGGTGATGCCGGCGATGTCGATCGGCGAAAACTTCCAGCTCTTCAGCGGGCTCCAGCGACGGTCATGGAATCGCTCAAGCTGCGTTTCCCTGCCGATGTTCAGCCAGAATTTGAAGAAATAGATGCCCTCGTTGCGGATCATCCGCTCGAAATGCGGAACCTCGTCCAGAAATTGCTCGTGCTGCGCGGGCGTGCAGAATCCCATCACCGGTTCAACGCCGGCGCGGTTGTACCAGGAGCGGTCAAAGGTGACGAATTCGCCCGACGTCGGGAAGTGGTCGACGTAGCGCTGGAAGTACCATTGTCCAAGCTCAGTGGCTGTTGGCTTGGTCAGCGCCACGTTGCGCGCCGTCCGAGGGTTCAGATACTGGCGCAAAACGAAGATCGTGCCGCCCTTGCCGGCGGCGTCGCGTCCCTCGAACAGCGACACCACCCGCTTGCCCGTCGACTGTAGCCACGCCTGCGCCTTGACCAGCTCGATCTGCAGCTGCTCGAGCCTCTCGTCATACCCCTCGCTCTTCATCTTCTTGTCGTAGGGATAGCCGCCGGCGGTCAGCTTGCGGTCCTCGACCCAGTCCGGAAGAGTGGGGGCCTCGATGTCGAACTCCCGCTCCTTGCCGTCGATCATGATCTTCAACGGCCCCGACGAACCTGTAGCGGGGCCTTCCTTGGCGTTTTTCATCGAGACGAACCTTTCCAGCTTCCGGACTCATGCTATTGGGAGCCTCCATGCCGGTCCAGCAGGAAGTTCTTGAGGTGGCCGCAGACGGAGCGCAGGCGACGGAGCGCAAATGGCCGACATCGGCACAGAGCGGAAAGGCAGGGCGCAAGCCGTCGCCATGCGGCTGTGGAACAGCCGCTGGCTGCTGGCGGCCGGCTTCGTTGCAGTTCTGATGGTCTATGGTTTTGCCGGCATAGCCGGCTATGTGGTGCTGCTGGCAGGCGCCGTGCTGGTTGCCGCTGCGATGCTGCCGGCCGGCGTCGCGCATCAATCGACCGAAAATGCCGCGGCCATCGAGGCGAGCGGCCTGCAACGGCTTTCCGGCGAATATCTCGCGGCGGCGGTTGCCGATCCGCTGATCATTTTCGATCGCTCCGCCGCCATCGTCCATGCCAACGCCGCCGCCTTTGCAGCCTTTGGTGGGATTGCCCCCGGCGTATCGCTGTCGCTGAAATTCCGCGCGCCGGAAATGCAGGCCTTGCTGGATAATATCTTGTCGGGCAACGTCGCTTCGGACAGCGTCGACTACATCGAGAAGCTGCCGGTCGAACGAGCTTATCGGGTGAGCGCGTCTTCTGTCGGCCACGCCACGGATCTCTACGTGCTGGTGTTCAAGGACCAGAGCGAGGCGCGCCGGATCGACAGAATGCGCGCCGACTTCATTGCCAATGCCAGCCACGAGTTGCGCACGCCTCTCGCCTCGATCGCTGGCTTCATCGAGACGCTGCGCGGGCCGGCCCGCAACGACCCCGCGGCACGCGAGCAGTTCCTGCAGATCATGCAGAACCAGACCAGCCGCATGGCGCGCCTCATCGACGACCTTCTGTCGCTGTCACGCCTGGAGATGAAGCCCTATCTCAAGCCGGGAACCGAGGTCGATCTGCGCCAGGCCATCGACAGCGTCATCGATTCGCTTGGGCCGCTGGCCAAGGAAAACGGCGTCGTCATCGAGCGGGATTTCGCGCAAGGGCCGCTCGACGTGCCCGGCGATCGCGACGAGCTTTTCCAGGTTTTTGAAAACCTGCTAGAAAACGCCTGCAAATACGGTCAGTCCGGTGGACGCGTCGTGGTGTCGATCACGCGCGGCGACAGCGATCCCGAGCCGGGCATCGACGTCACCATCAGGGATTTCGGCCCCGGCATCCCCGAAGAACATATCCCGCGCATCACCGAGCGCTTCTACCGCGTCGATGTCGAGAACAGCCGGACCCAAAAGGGCACCGGCCTTGGCCTGTCCATCGTCAAGCATATCCTAACCCGCCACAACGCCAGACTCTCCATCAGGTCGGAGGTCGGCAAGGGCGCGGCGTTCACGGTCCATTTGCCGGCTCGCTGACGCCGTACTATCTACCACATGATGGGCCGTTTCTTTTTTCTGTCATCCGGCTAGCGTATCAGCGGGGATTCGAGCGAACGACTCAACCAGAAGATCCGGGAAGGCATTCGTCCATGCAGTCCGTGCACATCGTCAGCGCCTATGACGAGGAGCTGAAATATCTGTCGAAGCGCATCGCGGCGATGGGCGGGCATGCCGAGCGCATGGTCGAGCAGGCAGTAGCGGCGCTGGTCAATGCGAATCCGGGGCTCGCCCAGAAAGTCATTCGAGACGACCTGGTTCTGGATGAGGGGCAGCGTGAGATCGACGACAAGGCGATCATCATCATCGCCAAGCGCCAGCCGATGGCGACGGATCTGCGCGAGATCGTCGGCGCGATCCGCATCTCGGCGGACCTCGAACGGGTGGGCGACCTCGGCAAGAACATCGCCAAGCGGGTGGTTGCCGTCGCCGACGGGCGCCAGCCGAACAGCCTGTTCCGCGGCCTCGAGGCTTTGGCCAATCTGGCACTGACCCAGCTCAAGGAAGTGCTCGACGTCTACGCGTCGCGGTCGGTGGAGAAAATCGGTTTCGTGCGCGACCGCGACGACCAGATCGATGCCATGTACACCTCGCTGTTTCGCGAGTTGTTGACCTACATGATGGAAGACCCACGCAACATCACGCCCTGCACGCATCTCCTGTTTTGCGCCAAGAACATCGAGCGCATCGGCGACCACGCCACCAACATCGCCGAGACGATCTACTATATCGTCACCGGCGATCAGATGCCGGCCGATCGCCCGAAGGGCGACAAGACGGATAAGATAATTCTTCCCGCAACGCTGCCTGCGAAGTGAGTTCTCGAAACAAAACGTGGTGGCCGCTAGAGTTGCCACTTGGTGGAGTGGCTCTCAAATCCGAAAAGCAGCTCCCCTGCTGCTCGACACTAATGCGAATTTCGGATTCGCCACCTGAGAGCAAATTGCGCTAAGCTTTCGACGCGCCGACTTCTCAGTTCCGCGATGAAAGCCTGCCTTCAGGAGGCTGGGATGGAATATGTCCGCGAGTTTGCTCCCGCGCCGCCGATGTCGGGCATAATCGCTTGCGGCGTCTATACGGCTGGGCGGCGCATCGCCGACATACCGATCGAGGAAGCCGGCGAATGGGCCGGGAAGCCGGGCCATGTCGTCTGGATCGGACTGCTGGAGCCCGACCGCAATTTATTGCTGCGCGTCCAGGCGCAATTCCATCTGCACGAGTTGGCGATCGAGGACGCCGAGCATCCGCACCAACGGCCGAAGATCGAGCAATATGGTGATGCCCTGTTCATCGTTGCCCGCACGGCGCAGCTGATCGACAGCCGTGTCACCTTCGGCGAGACGCATCTGTTCGTCGGCGCTGGCTACATTGTCAGCGTCAGGCATGGCCCGTCGACCTCCTACGCCGCCGTTCGCCAGCACTGGGAAAGCTGTCCGCATTCCCTCGCCAAGGGCGAGGATTTCGTCCTCTACGCCATTCTCGATTTCATCGTCGACAACTACATGCCGGTGCTCGAGCAGATCGAAAACGAGGTCGAGGCGATCGAGGACAAGGTTCTGCTGAAGCCGATGACCGGCTCCGACATCGAGCGGCTTTACATGCTGCGCCGCGATCTCTTGCGCCTGCGTAATGCGGCCCTGCCGCTGGTGGAGGTCTGCCGGCGGCTGACCAGCGCCGATCTGCCGCAAATCCATACAGCCATGCACCCGCTGTTTCGCGACGTCACCGACCACATCCGCACGGTCCAGGAAAAGATCGACAGCCTGCGTGAGGTTCTCGCCTTCGCCTTCGAGGCGAGCCTTCTGGTCGGCCAGAGTCAGGAGACGGCGATCTCCAAGAAGCTTGCCTCATGGGCCGCCATCTTGGCCGTGCCGACAGCATTCGCCGGCATCTACGGCATGAATTTCAGCGACATGCCGGAACTGAGGATGGAATATGGCTACCCGGCCGTACTGGCGGCAATCGCCCTGATCTGCACGTTTCTTTACTGGCGGTTTCGCAAGAATGGGTGGCTTTGAAGAGAGGTGAATAGTGAATAGGGCTAAATGGGAGCCTTGCTTCTTACGCCAGGCTCAAGCCGCCACCATTCACCTGCTCCGCCGCCGCTCCGACGCCGGCTGGAACGCCACCCGGGCGTGGTACTTGCAGTAGGGTCCGGTTTCGGCGGCGTCGTTGCCGCAGAAATGGAAGTCTTCCGAAAGCGGATCGCCATTCGGCCACTTGCAGGTGCGCTCGTTCAGCTCGACGAGTTGCAGATGCCGGGAGATCGGCACGACGACGTTTTCGACCGGGCGGATATAGTGGCGCGACACCGGTTCGGCATCGAACTGCGCCTTGAGCGCGGTCGCACCGATCGACATCGACGTGGTGGCATGGCGCGTGGCGCTTGCTGCCCGCGACACCGATTTCTGGATCGTCGATCCCTGTACCGTCTTCTTCTGGCGTGCCGGTGATGCGGTTGTGCGTCCGCGGCCGGACAGTTTCAGCCGGTGCACTTTGCCGATGACCGCATTGCGGCTGACCCCACCAAGCTGTGCGGCGATCTGGCTGGCGCTGAGACCCTCCGACCACAATTTTCTGAGAAGTTCGACTCGCTCGTCAGTCCAGTTCATGAGACCGCGCTCCTGCTGAAAAGTGCGGCAATCGGAATCCATTCCCGACCCGGCTTCTGCCGGGCAGACACCACATATATCGGGTGATTAGGTCCGCCGCACGAAATCTAGTTATTTCTCTACTACAATTACCTTATGCGCTGACTCGGTGACAAGAGTCCCAAGGCCAACACGAATCGGTTTTTTCGGTTTTCCCCAACTTGCCCGGTCGCTTATGAGCCGGCATTGTGCTGGGGGGCTTGCCGCACGTCCTTGCGCGACCTTTTCGTTGACTTCACGGCCGAAAAACACGATAAGCCACAAGGGCCGCCGCTTTGGCGGCTTTTTGATTTTCCGGTTCCGGAGACGCATATAATGAGCGGTTCGGCGCTTTTCGAGACCTTTGTTCGCGCACCCCTGGCTTTCGACCACGGTGAAGGCACCTGGCTGGTCACCGACAAGGGCGAGCGATATCTCGATTTCGCAGGCGGCATCGCCGTGAATTCATTGGGCTACAGCCATCCGCATCTGGTCGCGGCCCTCACTGAACAGGCCGCCAAGCTCTGGCACGTCTCCAATCTGTACGAGATTCCGGGACAGAGCCGGCTCGGCGAGCGGCTGGCCGACGCCAGCTTCGCCGACAAGGTGTTCTTCACCAATTCCGGCGCAGAGGCGCTTGAATGCGCCATCAAGACGGCGCGGCGCTATCACTTCGTCAAGGGCCATCCCGAGCGCTTCCGCACTATCAGCTTCGAAGGCGCCTTCCATGGCCGCACCCTGGCGACCATCGCCGCCGGCGGCCAGTACAAATATCTGGAAGGTTTCGGCCCCAAGGTCGACGGCTTCGACCAAGTCGGCTTCGACGACATCGACGCCGCCGAAAAGGCGATCACGCCTGAAACCGCGGCGATCCTGATCGAGCCGGTGCAAGGTGAGGGCGGCATCAGGCAAGTGCCGTCGCAATCGCTGAAGCGGCTCAGGCAGCTCTGCGATCAGCACGGACTGCTCTTGATTTTCGACGAGGTCCAATGCGGCGTCGGCCGCACCGGAAAGCTGTTCGCGCATGAGTGGGCGGGTGTCACACCCGACCTCATGGCGGTGGCCAAGGGCATCGGCGGCGGCTTCCCGATGGGCGCCTGCCTCGCCACCGACGAGGCAGCGGCCGGCATGACCGCCGGCGTGCACGGCACCACCTTCGGCGGCAATCCGCTGGCCATGGCGGTCGGCAACGCCGTGCTCGACGTGGTGCTGGAAGACGGCTTTCTCGATGACGTCCGGCGCAAGGCGCTGCTCTTGAAACAGGGGCTGGCCGGTGTCGCCGACGAATTTCCGGACGTTATCGAAAGCATCAGGGGCACCGGCCTGATGCTCGGCCTTAAATGCGCGATGCCCAACACCAAGGTTACGGTGGCACTGCGCGACCAGCATCTCTTGACGGTTCCGGCCGGCGACAACGTTATCCGTCTGCTGCCGCCTCTCACCGTCACCGATGCCGAGATCCACGAGGGGCTCGAGCGCATTCGTGCCGGCGCCAAGAGCCTGGCGGATGCCATCGTCGCTGCCGCCGCGAAGTAATCCTGGAATTCCTGATGTCCCTTCGCCACTTCACCGATCTTTCCGCCGTTTCCGAAGGCGATCTGCGCTTCATGCTCGACGACGCAGCTGTGCGAAAGGCGAGGCTCAAGGCCGGCGAACGCACCAAGCCGCTCGAAGGCAAGGTGCTGGCGATGATCTTCGACAAGCCCTCGACGCGCAC
Source organism: Mesorhizobium sp. M1295 (assembly GCF_040318135.1). Classification (NCBI taxonomy): domain Bacteria; kingdom Pseudomonadati; phylum Pseudomonadota; class Alphaproteobacteria; order Hyphomicrobiales; family Phyllobacteriaceae; genus Mesorhizobium; species Mesorhizobium sp. M1295. Next base: position 169,816 of record NZ_JAMYLU010000014.1, on the reverse strand, counting down.
GCGCGTGTCGTTCGACGTCGGCATGCGGCAGTTGGGTGGCGAGACGATCATGCTGACTGGCACCGAGATGCAACTTGGCCGTTCCGAGACTATTGCAGACACGGCCAAGGTGCTGTCGCGCTATGTCGATGCCATCATGATCCGCACCACCTCGCATGACCGGCTGCTGGAACTGACGGAAAACGCTACGGTGCCCGTCATCAACGGGCTGACCGACGAAACCCATCCCTGCCAGTTGATGGCCGACATCATGACCTTCGAAGAGCACCGCGGTCCGGTGGCCGGCAAGACGATCGCCTGGACCGGCGACGGCAATAATGTCCTGCATTCTTTACTGGAGGCCTCTGCGCGGTTCCGCTTCAAGCTGAACGTCGCCGTGCCCGAAGGCAGCGAACCGGCTCAGAGGCATGTCGACTGGTCGAAGGCCAATGGCGGCAAGCTGAAATTCACTCGTTCGCCCGAGGAGGCCGTTCACGAGGCCGACTGCATCGTCACCGACTGCTGGGTCTCGATGGGTCAGGAGCACCGTGCGCGCGGCCACAATGTCTTCTTGCCCTATCAGGTCAACGCGGCCCTGATGGCGAAAGCCAAGCCGGACGCGCTGTTCATGCACTGTCTGCCGGCGCATCGCGGTGAGGAGGTTACCGACGAGGTCATCGATGGGCCGCATTCGGTGGTGTTCGACGAGGCCGAGAACCGGCTCCACGCCCAGAAGGCGGTTTTGGCCTGGTGCCTGGGCGCTTGATCCGGGCCGCCTTGATCCGGGAGTTCGTGGTGCCTATCTCAGGCGCATCACGCAAATCGAGCGCGTCTCGTCGCATGCGCCCCGGAGGGCGGCATCGCCGCGCCCCGGAGCTTTGTCATGTTGGAAACTCGTCAATTGGCTGAACATCAACCCAAGCTCGGCGAGTTCGGCTACGCCGGCGACGACCATGTCGTGCCGTTTGAGGTCGGCCCGCTCGACGTGCGCGGCCGTACCGTCCAGCTCGGGCCGATGCTCGACGCTATTCTCAGCCGCCACGAGTATCCCGAGCCGGTGGCACGACTACTGGCCGAAGCCTGTGTGCTGACCGTCCTGCTCGGAACTTCGTTGAAGTTCGAGGGCAAGTTCATTCTGCAGACCCGCACCGACGGGCCGGTCGATATGCTGGTCGCGGATTTCTCCACGCCGCACGCGCTGCGCGCCTATGCCCGCTTCGATGCCGACCGGCTGGAGGCTTTGACGGCTGCCGGCGAGACGTCGCCGCAGACGCTGCTCGGCAGCGGCGTCCTGGCGCTGACAATCGACCAGGGCGCCCACACGCAACGCTACCAGGGCATCGTCCAGCTCGACGGCGTCACGCTGGAAGAAGCCGCACGCACCTATTTCCGCCAATCGGAGCAGATTCCGACCGACCTACGGCTTTCGGTGGCCAAGCTTCTGACGCCCGGCGTCGGCGGTGCCCGCGAGCAATGGCGCGCCGGTGGCCTGCTGGCACAATTCCTGCCGCAGTCGCCGGAACGCATGCGCGTACCCGACCTTCCCGGGGGCGACGGCGATCCGCGTGAGGAAATCCACGACCCGACCGACAATTCCTGGCAGGAACTGCTGGCGCTGCTTGGTACCATTGAACCGACCGAGCTGATCGATCCGACTATCGGCGCCGAGCGGCTGCTTTACCGGCTGTTCCACGAGCATGGTGTCCGCGTCTTCGGCGGCGTGCCGGTCGCCGACCAGTGCTCATGCTCGAGGGAGAAGATCCGCGGCATCCTCGAGGGTTTTTCCGCCGAGGAGATCAGAGACAGCACCGAGGATGGTAGCATTCACGTCGCCTGCGAATTCTGCTCGAAGCAATATGACTTCGACCCGGCGGAATTTGCAGCGGCTCAATAACGAGCGTCAGTGCGGCTGCCTTCGCAGAACTTGGGTTCCTCGCCCCGCAAGGCGGGAAGAGGAATCAAAGTGAACGTCAATTGACGGTGCGCCGCGTGCCTGGCAAATCGAGTGAGAAGGCGGGGATGGCGACGTCGAAGGTCTCGCCCCGCTTGTTGCGCATTGTGTAGTGCCCGACCATGATGCCGGACGGGGTCGAGAGCGGGCATCCAGACGTATACTGATAGCTGTCGCCGGGGTTGAGTCCCGGTTGCTCGCCGACGACCCCGGGGCCGCGCACTTCCTCGACCTTGCCGGTGCCGTCGGTAATGTGCCAGTAGCGCGACAGAAGCTGCACGAACTCGTCCGACTGATTGTCGATGGTCACCTGGTAGCCCCAGACATAGCGGTTTTGCGGCGGGTCGGAGTGATCCTCCAGATAGAACGGCCTGACCTGCACTTCGATGTTGCGGGTGACGGCGCTGTACATAAACTGCTCCAAAGCAATGTAGATGGAACTTTCGACGCTCAGCGCAGTTTGATCAACGATGCGCGTCATCTCCTTGCCCGACTCAAGCGCAGGTGCCGAAAAACAATGTCATTTAAGTGACACATGACAATGATGGTGTGCAGGCTTGTGCCGGGCGACTCGGTGTTCTGTCGAATTGTTGAAAACGGCCGTCAGGCGGCCGGCATTTCTGGAGTGACCAGATCTCGATGGAACCGACATTCGCAGCCGCCCTCTTTTCCATAGCTCTCCTTCTTTCAAATCTCGCCAGCATCCTGTTAGCTTCGCTGAAGCTGAAGCGAGCAGCCAGGATCGCATCGCCCGCCGCCACCGTGCTACCGGTATCGATCGTCGTCCCGGCGCGCGGCGTCGAGCCGTTTACCGAGGAGACGCTGGAGCGCGCCTTCTCACTCGACTGGCCGCGCTACGAACTCATCTTCTGCGTCGCCCATGCCGACGACCCCGTGGTCAAGTCGATCACCGCTGCAATGGCGCGTTTTCCGGCTATACGCGCCCGGCTGCTCGTCGGCGACGACCGCATCAGCGGCAATCCGAAACTCAACAATTGCGTGAAGGGTTGGGAAGCGGCGCTTTATCGCTGGGTCATCCTTGCCGATTCCAACGTGCTTATGCCGAGCGATTATGTCCAGCAGCTGATGGCGGCATGGCGGCCCGACACCGGCCTCGTCTGCTCGACACCGATCGGCTCGCGGCCTGAAGGGTTTTGGGGGGAGGTCGAATGCGCCTTTCTCAACACGCTGCAGGCACGCTGGCAGTACGCTGGAGAGGCGCTCGGCCTTGGCTTCGCCCAGGGCAAGAGCATGTTGTGGAACAAGTCGATGCTTGACGCCAATGGCGGCATCCGCGCACTGGCCGCCGAGATTGCCGAGGACGCCGCCGCGACCAAGCTGGTCAACCGGCTCGGACTGCGGGTCAATCTTGTCGCTTCGCCGTTCGAACAGCCGCTCGGCCGGCGCACGCTTGGCGAGATCTGGTCTCGGCAGGCGCGTTGGGCGCGGCTGCGCCGCGTCACCTTCGCGCTGTTCTTCGCCCCCGAGATCCTGATCGGCGCGGCGCCGCCGCTGGTGCTTGCGCTGATCGCGGCGGCTGACGCCGGCGTCAGCCTGCCGGCAACCGCCATCGCCGTGCTGGTCGCGGCCTACCTGCCGGAATGTGCCCTGGCCTGGGTCAAAGGATGGCACCTGTCGCTGCGCACCATCTTGGCAATGATGGTTCGCGACTGCATGCTGCCGGCGATATGGGCGCGCGGCTGGCTGAGCGGCGCCGTCGACTGGCGCGGCAACGTTATGACCATCCAGACCAAGGCCGTCGCGGAGCTGGAAGAGACCCCGTCCGGCGCCTGACCGGCACGTCCGGCGCGGGCTGTACGAACCCGCTCGCCCTGTTCGGCCAGCCTTATCCGGCAGCTCTCAGCGCTTGCTCGATATCTTCGAGCAGATCGTCGGTATCTTCCAGGCCGACGGAAAGCCTGAGCGTTCCCGGTCCGATGCCGAGCTCGGCGCGGGCCTCATCGGTCAAATTCTTGTGCGTGGTCGTCGCCGGATGGGTGATCAAGCTCTTGGCGTCGCCGAGATTGTTGGAAATCAGCACGATGTCGAGCGCGTTCTGGAAAGCAAAGGCCGCCTGCTTGCCGCCCTTCACATCCAGGCAGATCAGCGTCGAACCACCCGACATCTGCTTCTTGACCACGGCCGCTTGCGGGTGGTCGGCACGGCCGGGATAGATGACGCGGGCGATTTGCGGGCGCTCGGCGAGCAAATCCGCGATGCGGCCGGCACTTTCCGTCTGCTGGCGTACGCGCAGCGGCAGCGTCTCCAGGCCTTTCAGCAGGGTCCAGGCATTGAAGGGCGAGAGGCTGGGGCCGGTGTGGCGGAAATAGTCATGCAGGTTCTCGTCGATCCATTTTTTGTCCGACAAGATAACGCCTCCAAGGCAGCGCCCTTGGCCGTCAATATGCTTGGTGGCCGAATAGACGACGATATGGGCGCCGAGCTGCAAGGGTTTCTGCTGCAAGGGCGTGGCGAAGACATTGTCGACGATCAGCCTGGCGCCAATCGAGTTGGCAAGTGCCGCGACGGCGGCGATGTCGACCACCTCCAGCGTTGGGTTGGTCGGGCTTTCCAGGAAGAACAGTTTGGTGTTCGGCTTGACCGCCTGTTCCCAATTGGCGATGTCAGTGCCATCGACCAGCGTTGCCTCGATGCCGTATTTCGGCGCCAGCGTCTCGACCACCCAGCGGCAGGAGCCGAACAATGCGCGCGCCGCCACGATATGGTCGCCCGCCTTGGCGCTGCACAGCAATGCTGCCGTCACCGCCGCCATGCCGGACGCCGTGGCGCGCGCGTCCTCGGCGCCTTCCAGCGCGCACATACGCTTTTCGAACATGTCGACCGTCGGATTGGCATAGCGCGAATAGATGAAGCCCGGCTCCTCACCCTTGAAGCGCGCTTCCGCTGCTTGCGCCGTCTCGTAGACATAGCCTTGGGTGAGATACATCGCCTCAGAGGTCTCGCCGAAGCCGGAACGCAGCGTCCCGGCATGCACGAGTGCGGTCTGAGGCTTCCAGTCGCGCTTCTTGGTCATCATTCTATCCAAACACCAAAAATGGTCCAAACAACAAAAAACCGGTCGCGAAAGTCGCAACCGGTCCATATGGCCTTGCGGCCCGACGGTCCTTTAGCGACTTGTTTAACGTGGCTGCAAGCCGACCGGCCAAATCACCACGGGATAACGAGCTTTAGACCCGCGCCACGCTTGCGTCAATTGCCGGCATGATTAAGAGGGTTGTACCAAGCAGGTGCCAAAGGCGTCCAGTGTCGGACCTGCGGCAGAACAAGACCTCGCCCGGCGTTCGAACGGAGCCAGACCCTTGCGGCAGACAGGCATTCTTCCCGATCAGGATATTTCCGCGCTGTTCCAGACGGGCGCGCTGAAATCGCCGCGCGCGCTCGATGCCGACCAGATCCAGCCGGCCAGCCTTGACCTCAGGCTCGGCGACAAGGCCTGGCGCGTGCGTGCTTCCTTCTTGCCCGGCCCCGACCACAGAGTTGTCGACAAGCTCGACCGGCTGAAGTTGCACGAGATCAACCTCGCCGAAGGTGCCGTGCTCGAAACCGGCTGCGTCTACATCGTGCCACTGCTCGAAAGCCTGGCGCTGCCCGCGCATATTTCGGCTTCGGCCAACCCGAAGAGCTCGACCGGGCGGCTCGACATCTTCACTCGGGTAATGACCGACCGCGGCCACGAGTTCGACAAGATCGCCGCCGGCTATGAAGGCCCGCTCTATCTGGAGGTCAGCCCGCGCACCTTCCCGATCGTCGTGCGCACCGGCTCGCGGCTGTCGCAGATCAGGTTCCGCACCGGCAATGCGCTTTTGTCGGAAAGCGAACTGCACGACCTGCATCGCGCCGAGATGCTGGTCGCCACCGAGCCGCCCAACATCTCAGGCGGCGGCATCGCGTTGTCGATCGACCTCGACGGTGACAAGGACGGGCTGGTCGGCTATCGCGGCAAGCACCACACCGGCTTGGTCGACGTCGACAAGCGCGCCGCGCAGGATGTCGTCGATTTCTGGGAGCCGCTCTACAAGAGCGGTGCCGGCGAGCTGGTGCTCGATCCGGACGAATTCTATATCCTGGTGTCACGCGAGGCGGTGCATGTGCCGCCGCTCTACGCCGCCGAAATGACGCCCTTCGATCCGTTGGTCGGCGAGTTTCGCGTCCATTATGCCGGTTTCTTCGACCCCGGTTTCGGCCATTCGGCGTCGGGCGGCACCGGCAGCCGGGCGGTGCTCGAGGTGCGTAGCCACGAAGTGCCGTTCATTCTCGACCATGGCCAGATCGTCGGGCGGCTGGTCTACGAGCACATGCTGAAACGGCCGCAGGCACTCTACGGCACCGATCTCGGCTCCAACTATCAGGCGCAGGGCCTAAAACTGTCCAAGCATTTCCGCGCGGCGCGCTGAGCTTCCCCTTACTTGCGGCTATGCCGGCTCAAAGCGCCTTCACCGCCACCTTCACCGGCTGCTCGATTTCGAGCGGATTGCGCAGCGGCAGGCCGAAATCCTTCGCCTCGATTTCGAACACGTCGCCGGCCTCCGTCCTGATGCCGTCGGCGAAGGACAGCGTCGCCGTGCCGAACATGTGCACATGCACGTCGCCCGGCTGGCGGAAGGCCGAGTATTTGAAGTGGTGATGCTCGAGATTGCCAATGGTGTGCGACATGTTCGCCTCGCCCGACAGGAACGGCTTTTCCCAAAGCAGCTTGCCGTGGCGCAGGATGCGTGAAGCGCCGCGAATGTCGGACGGCAGGTCGCCGATCAGGATCTCCGGCCCGAACGAGGCGTTGCGCAGTTTCGAATGGGCGAGGAAGAGATAATTCACGCGCTCGGTGACGTGGTCGGAAAACTCGTTCGACAGCGTGAAGCCGACGCGGAACGGGGCGCCGTCGTCGCCGATCACATAGATTCCGGCGATTTCCGGCTCCTCGCCGGCATCCTGGGCGAAGGCGGGCGACATGAGCGCCGCGCCGGGCGCCACTGCCATGGTACCGTTGCCCTTGTAGAACCATTCGGGCTGCACGCCGATCTGGCCCTTCGCCGGCTTGCCGCCCTCCAGCCCCATGCGGAACATCTTCATGGAATCGGTCAGCTGTTCCTCGCCGCCATCGCTGAGCTTCTTGTGCATGGAATCGCGGGTCGCGGCGGAGCCGAGATGCGTCAGCCCGGTGCCGGTGAGATGGAGATGCGCCGGATCGGGATGGTTGATCGGCGACAGCAGCCGTCCCTTCTTGTAGGCTGCGTCGAGATCGACGGTTTCGCCGAAGCCCTTGCGCTCGATCAGGGCGACAAGCCCGGTGCCGGTGCGCGCGGCTTCCATCGCCAGCGAATAGACGCTGCGGGCGCCGTTGATGACGCGGGTCTTGCCGCCGTTGCGGGCAACGACGCGGATCGTCTCGGCGTCGTCGAGGATCTGTGAGATCAGCATGGTAACCCTCTCTGAATTGCGGCCTGCCTTCTTGGCAAACCCTGCCCGGCGCGGCTCGGACCCTGTCCACGCCGCGGTTGAAATTCTTCGTCCGGATTGCGCTCGCGGGTCAGGTCCCTCGGGGGACTTCTTCGCGCCGCCCGGCAGCGCCGCGATGTGACCCGTATGCCTCCTGGTTGCCTCTCAAGCCTTGTTCTTGTTGTAGACGTCGAAGACGACGGCGCCGAGCAGCACCAGGCCTTTGACCACCTGCTGCCAATCGACATTGACGCCCATGATCGACATGCCGTTGTTCATGACGCCCATGATGAAACCGCCGACCACCGCGCCGATGACCTGGCCGACGCCGCCCATCGCCGAAGCGCCACCAATGAACACCGCGGCGATGACGTCGAGTTCGCTGCCGAGGCCCGCCGCCGGCACCGCCTGTCCCAAGCGCGCCGCGATAATCAGGCCGCCGAGTGCCGACAGCACGCCCATGTTGATGAACACCATCAACGTCAGCCGTTCGGTCTTGATGCCCGATAGCTGCGCTGCCTTGGCATTGCCGCCCATCGCATAGATGCGGCGGCCGATCGTCATGCGTTTGGTAACGAAGACGAACAACGCGATCAGCACGCCCATCACCATGAGAACGATGGGCAGGCCCCTATAGGTGGCGAATTGGTAGACCAGAAACAGCGCCAGCCCGCTGATCACCAGGGTCTTGACGACGAACAGCGAGAAAGGCTCGGCTTCGTAGCCATGCCGCTCGCGGGTGCGCCGCGCCCTGAGCCCGAAATAGGCATAGGCGAGCACGGCGGCGAGGCCGATCACGATAGTCGTCAGGTGCAGCGTCAGGCCGCTGCCGACAATGGTTTTGCCGGCGGCGTTCACGGTCGGTGGTATCAGCGTCAATGGGCCGATCAGGTCCGGAATGAAGCCGGAACTCAGCGCCTTGAAGCCGACTGGAAGCGGCCCCACGGAAGACCCGCCACCCAGCAACGCCTGACAGATGCCGCGGAAGATCAGCATGCCCGCCAGCGTGACGATAAAGCTCGGTATTCGGTGATAGGCAATCCAGTAGCCTTGTGCCGCGCCGATCGCGCCACCCACGATCAGGCAGACGATCGACACCACCAGCGGATTGCTCAATGGGCCAAGCGGCCAGATAACCATCATCATCGCCGCCAGTGCGCCGATGAAGCCGGCGACTGAGCCGACGCTGAGATCGATATGGCCCGAAACGATCACCAGAAGCATGCCCAGCGCCATCACGATGATGAAGCTGTTCTGCTGCACGAGATTGCTGAGGTTCACCGGCTTGAACAGCGTTCCGGACGTGGTGAACTGGAAGAACACCATGATTGCGATCAACGCCAGCACCAACCCGTATTCGCGCAGATTGGTGACCAGCGCCGAGACGGCAATGCGAGGTGCCTGTTGTATATCCTGGGCGACGCCGGTTTGCGGCCCGGGAGCGCTTTCGGTGCTCATGATGCTTTCCCTTCTCCACGGACGATGGCGCGCATGATCTTTTCCTGGCTGGCGTCGCTCGCCGCCATTTCGCCGACGATGCGTCCTTCGTTCATGACGTAGATGCGGTCGGTGATGCCGAGCAGTTCGGGCATTTCCGACGAGATGACGATGATTGCCTTACCCTCGGAGGCGAGACGCGCGATGATCGTATAGATTTCATATTTGGCGCCGACATCGATACCGCGTGTCGGCTCGTCGAGGATCAGCACTTCCGGATTGGCGAACAGCCATTTCGACAGCACCACCTTCTGCTGATTGCCGCCAGAAAGGTTGCCGGTCATCTGGTAGACGCTTGAGGCGCGGATATTGGTCCTGCCGCGATAATCGTTGGCGACGGAAAGCTCGCGCAAATCGTCGATCACGCCATGGCGCGAGACGCCGGGCAGGTTGGCCAGCGTGATGTTATGCTTGATATGGTCGATCAAGTTGAGACCGTAGGTCTTGCGGTCCTCCGTAACATAGGCGATGCCGTGTTCCACCGCCTTGCTCACCGAAGAGACATCGATCGGCTTGCCGTTAAGGAACACCTCGCCCGTGATGCGACGGCCATAGGACCGGCCGAACAGGCTCATGGCAAACTCGGTCCGGCCGGCGCCCATCAGCCCGGCAATGCCGACCACCTCGCCCTTGCGGGCGTTGAGGTTGATGCCCTTGATGACCTGCCGCTCGGCATGGATGGGATGGTAGACCGACCAGTTTTTCACTTCGAGAACGGTCTCACCGATCTTCGGCTCTCGCGGCGGGTAGCGGTCGTCGAGCGAACGGCCGACCATCGAGGTGATGATGCGGTCCTCCGAGATGTCCTTCTTGGCCAACGTCTCGATGGTCCGGCCGTCACGGATGATCGTGACCTTGTCGGCGACCCGGTTCACCTCGTTGAGCTTGTGGGAGATCAGGATCGAAGTGATGCCCTGCCGCTTGAATTCGAGCAGCAGATCGAGCAGCGCCTGGCTGTCCTTTTCGGACAGGCTCGCCGTCGGCTCGTCCAGAATGAGCAGCTTCACTTCCTTGCTGAGCGCCTTGGCGATCTCGACCAGCTGCTGCTTGCCGACGCCGATATTGGTGATCAGCGTGTTGGGGTCTTCCTTGAGGCCGACCTTCTTGAGCAGGGCGCTGGTGCGCGTCTCGTTGGCATTCCAGTCGATGACGCCGTATTTGGCCTGCTCGTTGCCGAGAAATATGTTTTCGGCGATAGACAGCATCGGCACCAGCGCAAGCTCCTGGTGGATGATGACGATGCCCTTGCGCTCGCTGTCATGGATGCCTTTGAAATGGCACTCATCGCCGCGATAGATGATCTGGCCGTCATAGGTGCCGGACGGATACACACCCGACAGCACCTTCATCAGCGTCGACTTGCCGGCGCCGTTCTCGCCGACCACGGCATGGATCTCGCCTTCCTCGACCATGAGCTTGACGTTCGACAGCGCCTTGACGCCTGGAAACGTCTTGGTGATGTCGCGCATCTCCAAAATCGTCGATGCCATTGAGAATACCACTCCTGCGAGGTCCGCAAACAATACCGGGCTGGCTCGCCAACGAAAAGGGGCCCTGCCTGCGCAGGACCCCAGGCTTTGTAACCGCGATTACTTCAGTTCTTCGGCCTTGATGTAGCCGGAGTCGACCACCAGGGCCTGGTAGTTCGACTTGTCGACGTCATGCGGCGTCAACAGGATCGAGGGAACGACCTTGACGTCGTTGTTGTAGGTCGTGGTGTCGAGGCCTTCCGGCTTGCCGCCCGAGAGCACCTTGTCGACGAGTTCGACCGTCGCCTTGGCGAGTTCGCGGGTGTCCTTGAACACGGTCGAATACTGTTCGCCGGCAATGATCGCCTTGACCGAAGCGGTCTCGGCGTCCTGTCCGGTGACGATCGGCCATGGCTGATCGGCAGTGCCGTAGCCTACGGCACGCAGCGAAGCGATGATGCCGCGCGACAGGCCGTCATAGGGCGAGAGCACGCCATCGACGCGGCTGCCGTCCGAGTAGTTGGCGGAGAGCAGATTGTCCATGCGGGCCTGGGCGGTTGCCGCCAGCCAGCGCAGCGTGCCGACCTTGTCCATGCCCATCTGGCCGGACTTCACGACGAGGGTCTTGTCGTCGATCAGCGGCTGAAGAACCGACATGGCGCCGTTATAGAAGAAGAACGCATTGTTGTCGTCCGGCGAACCGCCGAACAGCTCGATGTTGAACGGGCCTTTCTTCTCGGGATAGCCGAGGCCCTTGAGCAGCGATTTGGCCTGGATGACGCCGACGCCGAAATTGTCGAAGGTGGTGTAGTAGTCGACATTTGGCGTCTTCTTGATCAGGCGGTCGTAAGCGACGACGACGACGCCGGCGTCATTCGCCTTCTGCAGCGCATCGCCCATCGTGGTGCCGTCGATCGAAGCGATGATCAGCGCCTTCGGGCCTTTGGTGATTTCGTTTTCCAGCTGGCTGAGCTGGTTCGGAATGTCGTCCTGCGCGTATTGCAGGTCGACAGTGTAGCCCAGAGCCTCGAGCTGGGACTTGACGGCGTCGCCGTCGTTGATCCAGCGCTGCGAGGTCTTGGTGGGCATCAGCACGCCGACCAGGCCTTCGCCCGCTTGCGCCGGCAGCGTCATAGCCGCGATGCCTAGGGCCGCGACGGCGGCCAGTGTCTTGATAATCTTCACATTAACTCTCCCTGGTTGATGGACGCGTACCCTTGGGTTTCGTGGGCCGCGCAATCGTGCAGGAGCGCCAAACGCGCCGCTGCCGTCAATCGATCTCCGGTATCCTCCCAATCGGCCCCGAAACTCTGGTTTCAATCGATACGAGTTTTCCCTCGTCACCGACCGTCAAGTCTCAGGACGCGCGAAGGGTGTGTCGCTTTGCCATAACTGTCAAATGCGATCTTTGATGGTTGCTATATCGAGACTGATATGGCTTAGGCTAGTGACGACGCTGCCGGATCCAGCTGGGGCGCCGGGCGTAGGAGTAGGGAAAAATCATGGCGGCGCTGCGAAACCCTGGCGGAATATCAGCCGGTTACGATGAAATCCCGGGTGATGGCGGAACCTTGCTGCGCAGCGGCTTGAGCCTGCGTCACATGCGCATGATCGCAGCCCTCGACGAGCACGGGCGGGTGAGTGCCGCGGCCCAGGTCATGAACATCTCGCAGCCGGCGGCTTCGCGCATGATCGCCGAGATGGAGGCGGTGCTCGACGTCAAGCTCTGCGAAAGGCTGCCGCGCGGCATCACGCTGACGCCCTATGGCAAGGCATTGGCACGGCGCGCGCGATCGATCCTGCTCGAGATGCGCGAGGTCGACCGCGAGATCTTCGAGCTCAAGGCGGGCAAGGGCGGCTCGGTGTTCCTAGGCGCGGTCACGGCACCGGCGATCGAGCTGGCGGTGCCGGCGATCCGCGAGATCCGGCGCCTCTATCCGCGCATCGAAATCACCATGCAGGTCGAGACCTCGAACGTGCTGGCGCGCGAGCTGATCGCCTCTCGGCACGATTTCATCATCGCCCGCATCCCCGACGACCTCAATCCGCGGCTGTTCGAGGCCCGCGTCATCGGCGTCGAGAAGGCCTGCCTGATCGTGCGCCGCGGCCACCCGCTGACCAAGGGCAAGGCAGTGCGGTTGGAAGACACCGCCGCCTATGACTGGGTTTTCCAGTCGGGCGGCTCGCCGCTGCGCCAAGCCATGGAAAGCAACTTTTTGAACCGCAACATCGCGCTGCCGGATCGCATCCTCAACACCAGCTCGCTGTTACTGACTCTGGTCATGGTCGCGCAATCCGACGCGATCGCGCCGGTGTCGATCCAAGTCGCGAAGTTCATTCAGAACCCCGAAGGGCTCGACGGCGCCATCGACGTCGTCCAGACCGAGTTCGACATCGAGGTCAGGCCCTACAGCCTGATCACGGTAAAGAACCGCGCGCTGTCGCCGGCGGCCAAGATGCTGCACGATTTTATTTTGCGGGAGGTGGGCTGAGGATTGGAGCGGGTAGCGGGGCGCATCCCGTGGCCGGCCAGACGACCAGACAGGCCCACCAGCAGCGGCGCCGATGCACGTCGGCCACAACTGCTGCGTGATGCTCAAAAAAAGCCCGCCAGCAGAAGCCAGCGGGCCAAGGGTAGACATTCCGGTTGGGGTCATTCGAGGCCCCGCCGACCCTCAATGTGAGATATTCGACGAACTGGCACATCGGCCAAACAGATGAAGGACGGCCAGCAGCTGTAAAACTGCCTGTAAAGCCGCAAGTTTTCAACATCGCCAACTCAGGCGCAACCCGTGTGGCAAAAGCTGGAGCGGGTAGCGGGAATCGAACCCGCGCGTTCAGCTTGGGAAGCTGACAAGCTACCATTACATCATACCCGCGCTGGTTCCTCCGATATCATGGCCCGGCGCCGATGCGCAATCCGGTTTGAGGGCTCGGCTTGATGCCGGGCGGTCAACTGCGTATTTCTGGGCATGTGCCCGAATCGCGGCACCCGACTGTGGAGACAGGCCTTGTCCGCACTGAACCGCTTTCTCGGCGATACGCCGCTCCGGGTGATCTTGAAGCTGCTTGTGGTGTCGTTCCTCGTCGGCCTGGTCATGAATGCCTTCGGCTGGTCGCCGATGGACGTGCTCTACGGCATCCGCAAATTCTTCATCGACCTGTGGAATTTGGGCTTCCACGCCATCGACCGCTTCCTCGGCTACATCCTGCTCGGCGCCGCGATCGTCGTGCCGGCCTTCATCCTGCTCAGGATTGCCAACTACCGGAAGTGACTTTTCAGGCGTAGGCAGCAGCCACCTCGAACAGGATGGCGTGGCGTGCGGCAAGTGCTGCGACATCCGTTGAATAGCCGCCGCCGATAACCCCGCACACCGGGACGCCTAGCGTGCGGAAATGGCGGATCACCATATCGTCGCGGGCGCGCAGCCCGTCATCCGTGAGCGACAGTCTGCCGAGCCGGTCCTCGGCATGGACGTCGACGCCGGCATTGTAGAAGACGAGATTCCAGCGCGCTCGCGCCGACAGCTCCGGCAGGATGGCGCCCAGCCGCTCCAGATAGGCTGCATCGCCGGTGCCGTCGGGCAGGGCGACGTCGAGGTTGGAGGCGATCTTGCGCGCGGGGTAGTTGCGGTCGCCATGCATGGAGAAGGTGAACACGCGCGGCTCGTCGTTCAGGATATCCGCCGTGCCGTCGCCCTGATGCACGTCGAGGTCGACGACCAGGATGTTTTGGGCGGCACCTTCGGCGAGCAGCACCAGCGCGGCAACGGCCACGTCGTTGAAGGTGCAGAAGCCGGCGCCTTGCGCGCGCCGCGCGTGATGACTGCCGCCGGCCGTGTTGCAAGCGATTCCGTTCAGCAAAGCCAGCCGCGCCGCCAGCACCGTGCCGGCCGTGGCGAGCTGCGCCCTCAGCGAAACCCGCGGTCCCACGGGAAAGCCGATCTCGCGCTCGATCCTCACCGGCACGTCGCAGGCAAGCACCTGGTCGACATAGTCTGCAGCGTGGGCAAGCTTCAGCCATGATGGCCGCGCCGCCGCTGGCATGTTGAGCGCTTCGGGCCGCGCCAGGCCGCGTGTCCGCAAGGCTTCCATTAGCAGCGGATATTTGCTCATCGGGAAGCGATGGTTGACGGCGAAGCCGGCGTCGTAGTCGGGATGATGAACGATCTGCAAGGGCGTGGGACGGCCGGTGCGCCAGAGGCGGGTTTCGGTTGACCATACCGGGATGGATGGTTGCGCGAGGTCCGCAAATTGGGGCACATCGGCTAGCCGATCAAGCCGCAACAGGAAGCGACACGCGTTTGGAGCAGGCTTTACCCACCGAAGCCCACGTCACCGAAGCCAGGGCTTTCGTGGTCACCAACCGTTCGGTGCTCGCCATCGCCGTGCCGATGACGCTTGCCTATCTGACGACGCCGTTGCTCGGAATTGTCGACACGGCGGTGGTCGGACAGTTCGGCGACGCCGCCCTTCTCGGCGGCCTGGCGGCCGGCGCCCTGATCTTCGACGTCGTCTTCACCACCTTCAACTTCCTGCGCTCCGGCACCACCGGCCTCGTCGCCCAGGCCTTCGGGCGCGGCGATGCGCTGGAGGAGCAGGCGGTGTTCTGGCGCGCCGTGCTGATCGCGGTCGTCGCCGGCATCGTGTTTGCCGCACTTGCGCCCCTGGTTTCGGCTGCCGGGCAATGGTTCATCGGCGCCGAGCCGCGCGTCGGCGCGGCGATGGACGTCTATATCCGCATCAGGATGCTCGCAGCACCGTTCTCGCTTATCAATTACGCCATCCTTGGTTATGTGCTGGGGCGCGGCGAGGGCGGGCTAGGGCTGATGCTGCAATTGATACTGAACGGCATTAACATCGCCCTCTGCTTCCTGCTTGGCCTGGAGCTTGGCTGGGGTGTTGCCGGCGTCGCCTGGGCGACGCTCACCGGCGAATTCGTCGCCATGCTGCTTGGTCTCGCCATCGTCGGCCGGCGCTTCTGGGCCGCACCCAGGCTGCCACGCCATCGCGTGCTCGATCTGGCGGCATTCCTGCGCATGATGTCGCTCAATCGCGATATCATGATCCGCTCCTTCTCACTGCTCGCCGCCTTCGCGCTGTTCACCCGCCAGGGCGCGCAGTTCGGCACTCTGACGCTGGCCGCCAATGCCGTGCTGATGAACCTCTTCCTGGTTGCCGGCTATTTCCTCGATGGATTCGCCACCGCCGCCGAACAGCTCGCCGGGCGCGCCATCGGCGCCCGTGCCGCCACGGCGTTTGACCAGGCGGTGCGGCTGACGCTGTTCTGGGGGCTCGGTCTGGCCGGCGCTGCGACGCTCTTCTTGTTGCTGGAGGGCACGGATCTGATCGCCCTGATCACGACCTCGACAGACGTCCGCGCCATTGCCGACATCTACCTGCCGTGGGCGGCGTTCGCTGCGCTCAGCGGCGCGCTGGCCTTCGAGATGGACGGGGTGTTCATCGGCGCGACATGGTCGCGCGACATGCGCAACATGATGCTGTTGTCGTTCCTGGCGTTCAGCGCCGCGTTGGTGATCCTGGCACCGGCGTTCGGCAATCACGGCCTGTGGGCCGCGCTGCACGTGTTCCTGCTGGTGCGCGGCTTTAGCCTGCTCGCTATATTGCGGCTGCGGGTGCGCACGGCCTTTAACTGATCGCTAAAGCGGTTTCGTCGCCCAGTGATCGAGGCGGCTGTCGCGAAGCTCGCGCAGCGATTTCAGCCCTTGACTGTCCATGAAACGGACCATGCCGGAAAGAATGCGCCCCGGCAGCGCCGGCCCGGCATAGATCATGCCGGTATAGAGCTGGACGAGATCGGCGCCGGCACGGATCTTTTCCAGCGCCGTCTCGGCGGAATCGACGCCACCGACGCCGATGATGGCGGAATCCGGGCCAAGCAGTTTTCGCATCCTTGCCAGCACGATGGTCGAGCGCTCGAACAAGGGTTTTCCCGAAAGCCCGCCGGTCTCGCCGGCAATGCCGGCGTTGCGCAGGCCGGGTCGCGCGATCGTGGTGTTGGAGATGATGACGCCGTCTATTTGCTTGTCGGTGATCTCGGCGGCGATGTCCTCCAGTTCGGCCTCGACCAGGTCCGGCGCGATCTTGAGAAAGACGGGCGGCTTTGCCGGTGCCGCCGCACGCGCGGCCATGACCCGCGACAGGAGTTCACCAAGCTGTTCGCGCGCCTGCATGTTGCGCAGGCCCGGCGTGTTTGGCGAGGAGATGTTGATCGTCAGATAGCCGGCGTATCGCGCAAACCTGATCACGCCGCGCTCATAGTCGCCGATGCGGTCGGCGCTGTCCTTGTTGGCGCCGATGTTGACGCCGACGACGCCGGCGCGGCCCTTGCGGGCAGCAAGACGCTTTTCCGCGGCGGCGTGGCCTTCATTGTTGAAGCCCAGCCGGTTGATCACTGCCCCGTCCGAAGGCAGCCGGAAGATGCGCGGCTTCGGATTGCCCGTCTGCGGCAGCGGCGTGATCGTGCCGACCTCGGCGAAGCCGAAGCCGAGGCCGAGCAGCGCGTCCGGCACTTCGGCATTCTTGTCGTAACCCGCGGCCATGCCGAGCGGGTTCGGAAAATCGAGCCCGCAGATGCGTGTCTTCAACCTGTCGTCTCGCAAAGGGCGCCCGGCGACCGGCAGGCCGCATCTCAGCGCGGCAATCGACAGCCCATGCGCGGTTTCCGGATCGAGCGTGAACAGCAGTTTTTGGCCGATCCGGTCGAACGCGCTCATTCGGCCTCCAGCGCCGGGAATTCATGCCGGCCGTGGGCGCCGAGCGGCAATGCCTGCACAGAAACGACCGCATTGAGGCCGAGCCCGCCGTAGAGATGAGGGAACAAGGCGCCGCCGCGCGAGACCTCATATTTCAGCGCGTCGCCGAGGCGCGCGCTGTCGACGGCGACCAGCAGCAACCCGCTTTGGCCGGTGAAATGTCTGGCCGCCGTTTCCCGAACCTGCCCGGCGGTGGAAAAATGGATGAAGCCCTCGGCGACGTCGATCGGCGCGCCGGTGAAGCGGCCTTCTCTTTCAGCCTCGCGCCACAGCGCCTCGGGAACTATCTTGTAGATGATCTCGGACATCATTGCGCTATAGTCCGAACAGATCATGCGGGGAAGGGCAGGCCCGCGTTCTTCCCCATTTCAGGTTCTTCCCCAATTCCGGCGCAAACTGTGATAGATTGCGCCGACTGGCTCATGGAGGAAAACATGCGTCTGAAACACGTCTTGATCCCCGCAGCACTGGTCTCGCTTGTCGCAGCTTCGGCCTTTTCCGAGGAAGCCGATCGCTACCGGCTGGAAAAATCGGCCAATGGCTATGTGCGCATGGATACGCAGACCGGCGCCATGTCGCTCTGCGTGGAGCGTTCCGGTCAGCTCTTCTGCAAGACAGCGGCCGACGAACGTGCCGCCTTCCAGGATCAGGTCGACCGGCTGCAAAATTCGGTGAAGGCGCTCGACGAACGCGTCGCCAAGCTCGAAAATTCGCTAGCCGCCCGTTTCGAATCGACTTTGCCCAGCGAGGAGGATTTCAACAAGACGATGGGCTACATGGAGCGCTTCCTGCGCAGCTTCATGGATATCGTCAAGGACATGGACAAGGACGAAGACGGCGCCAAGCCCAATTCGCAAAAGACCTAGGCAATTCGCAAAAAGACCTAGGGCGGGAATAGCAAGCCGGCCACGCCGAACAGCAGGCGTAGCGTTATGATCGTTCAGATCCTGCAAGGCGGAAAATCGCCAACGGGATTCGGGGAGGGATATAACCGTTGGGCTACACATTCGTCATTGCCGACGATCATCCGCTTTTTCGCGGTGCATTGAGGGAGGCACTCGCCGGCATCGGAGATGTTGCCGCCATTCACGAGGCCGGCGATTTCGAAAGCGCCAAGGCGCTGGTCCTGGCCAATGAGGATGTCGATCTGGTCCTGCTCGACCTCTCGATGCCGGGCGCAAGCGGCCTTTCCGGCCTGATCTCGTTGCGCGGCATCCATCCGGCGGTGCCGATGATGGTGGTCTCGGCGCATGACGATCCGGTGACGATCCGGCGCGCGCTCGACCTGGGCGCCTCGGGGTTCATCTCCAAATCGGCCAGCATGGAAGAGATCCGCAATGCGGTGCAGTCGGTGCTCGCAGGCGACATCGCGGCACCCGCCGGGGTCGATCTCGGCGTCGAGCGCGATCCCGAGATTTCCGACCTGATCAAGCGGCTGCAGGCGCTGACGCCACAGCAGACGCGCGTGCTCGGCATGCTGGCGGAGGGACTGCTCAACAAGCAGATAGCCTATGAGCTCGGCGTCTCCGAAGCGACGATCAAGGCGCATGTCTCGGCCATCCTGCAGAAGCTCGGCGTCGACAGCCGCACCCAGGCGGTCATCCTTTTGTCCAAGATCGGCAGCGACCCGGTTCAGGCGGCTGGCTGATTCTCATTCGGCCGCCGGCGCCAGCGGCCTGACCCTGGCCATCATCGAGCGCAGCATCGCCGGTTTCAGCGGTTTGCTGATCACCGGCACGTCGAGCCTGCCAGCAGCGGCGCGAACCTCGCTGGAGCGGTCGGCGGTGACCAGCACGGCCGGCAGGTCCTCGCCATGGATCGCACGCAACTGGGCGATCAGTTCGAGGCCGGTCTTGTCGTCGAGATGATAGTCGGCAAGCACAATGTCCGGCCGATGCATGGCGGACCTGTCGAGATCCTCCGCGCCGGAAAGCGTGTCGACGCTGCAGCCCCAGCCCTCGAGCAGCAGCCGCATGCCGTCGAGGATGCGGCCGTCATTGTCGATGCAGAGCACATGCAGCCCGGCAAGCGAGGTCGTAGCGCGGGCAGGCGGCTTCGCCTCGGCCTCGCGCCGCGGTGCCTGCACGGCCGCCACCGGCAGCAGCACGGAAAAGCGCGTGCCCTTGCCGGGATTGGAGAAGATCCGGATTTCAAGGCGCAGGACGCGGGCGATGCGGTCGACGATGGAGAGCCCCAGGCCGAGGCCTTCCGCCTCGCGCATGCCCTCGTCGAGCCGGGTGAATTCGCGGAACACGGTGTTGAGCTTGTCGCCGGCAATGCCGATGCCGGTGTCGATAACCTGGATCTCGGCCAGTTCGCCGCGCCGCCGCACGCCGACCAGGATGCGGCCATGGCGCGTATATTTGATGGCGTTGGAGACCAGGTTCTGGATCAGCCGGCGCAGCAGATTTCGATCCGTCATGACGCTGAGCGACGACGGCATGATCGAGAGTTCGAGCTTCTTTTCGGCGGCAAGCGGCCGGAAGTCGTTGCCGATCTGGCGCAGCAGCCCGTCGAGGCCGAAGCTCGTATCGTCCGGCTTCATCGCGCCGGCATCGAGGCGCGAAATGTCGAGCACCGCGCCGAGGATGGTCTCGACCGATTCCAGCGACGATTCGATATTCATCGCCGCCTTACCGGCAGGCCCCTTGCCGGTCTTCTCGATCAGCGACGAGCAATAGAGGCGGGCGGCGTTCAGCGGCTGCAGGATGTCGTGGCCGGCGGCAGCGAGGAAGCGCGTCTTGCCGAGATTGGCCTCCTCGGCCAGCATCTGCGCCTGCGCCAGCTCCTCGTTGACGCGGGTGAGCTCGGCGGTGCGGCTCTTCACGCGCTGTTCCAGCGATTCATTGGCGCGCTTCAGCGCCAGATCCTGCTCGACGCGCCCTGAGATGTCGGCATAGGTGGCGACGATGCCGCCGTCCGGCATCGGATTGGAGCGCAATTCCAGGATGCGCCCGCTGGTCTTCAGCTCCATCTGCCATGGGCTGACGAAGCTGGTCAGGCGGTTTAGCATGGTGACACGCTGGTCTGCCGGTATATCGCCGCGCTCGGCAAGGTGGCGCAGGATATGATCGAGCGAAACGCCGACCTGGCCCATCTCGTCTGGCAGGTCGAACAGCGCCCGGTACTGGCGGTTCCAGCAGATCAACCGCAAATCGCGGTCGAAGACGGTGATGCCTTGTTCCATCTGGTCGAGTGCGATCTGCAACAGGTCGCGATTGTGCTGTAGCGCCTCGGTGGCGTCGTCGAGCAGGCGGAAGGCGTCCTTGGATTCGCGGTCGTTGCGGCGCAGCAGCAGCGACAGGATCAGCCGCGCCGAGGAGGAGCCGACGGCACTGGCCAGAAGCTGCTCGGAGAAGCGGATGACATCCATGCTGGCCTGTTCGTTGCCGTGCAGTGAAGTGCCGCTGCTCTTCTCGAATGACTGGAAGGAGCGCTCGGTGCGTTCGACACCGAGATAGCGCGCGATCGTGTCCTTGAGGTCGTTGACGGTGATCGTGGTGCGGAAGCGGCGCAGGCTCGGCAGCGGCCCCGCCTCGCGCGGCACGAAGATCGACGCCTGGATGCGTTCCAGCGGCACCGACGCGCGTGACAGTGAGCCGAACACAAAAAACAGCGTGTTGATCGACAGGCTCCACAGCACGCCATGGTTCAGCGGCTCGGCGACGGTGCCGAACAGAGCCTGCGGCCGCAATGCATCGAAGCCGAACAGGCCGTGGACGAGGATGCCGGTGTCGGGCGCGGCGAGCGAGGGAAGCAGCAGCGTGTAGCTCCAGACGACGATGCCGGCCACCATGCCGAGTGCCGCACCCCTTCCGTTGGCGCCGCGCCAGACCAGGCCGCCGATCATTGCCGGCGCGAACTGCGCGATCGCGGCGAACGACATCAGGCCGATCGAGGATAGCCGCGCGCTGTTGGTGCTCTCGCGATAATAGAGGAAGGCGATGAACAGCATGATGAAGATCGCCGCCCGCCGCACATTGAGGATGAGCGTCGACCAGTCCTCGCTCTCTGAGGTCGTGGTCCGCAGCAGCCGGCGCACGAACAGCGGAATGATCAGGTCGTTGGAGATCATGATCGACAGCGCGACGCTTTCGACGATCACCATTGCCGTCGCCGCCGACAGGCCGCCGATAAAGGCGGCCATGGCCAGAACGTCGTGGCCGCTGAACAGCGGCAGTGACAGCACATAGAGGTCGCTGCTGGTCCTGGGGCCGACCAGTTCCAGGCCGGCCAGCGCGATCGGCAGCACGAACAGGTTGATTGCCACGAGATAGAGCGGAAACACCCATGTCGCGGTGCGCAGCTCGGCCTCGCTGCGGTTCTCGACGATGGTCACGTAGAACTGGCGCGGCAGCATGAGGATGGCAAAGCCGCTCAGGCATGTCAGTACCAGCCAGGTCGCGAGCGAGGTGTTGTAGCCCATCGCCTGGCGCACCTGCGTGTTTTCGGCGAGCCGGTCGAACATATCGCCTGGCCCGCCGAAGATCAGAAACGTGACCATCAGGCCTATCGCCAGGAAGGCGGCGAGTTTGACCACGGTTTCGACCGCCACCGCCAGCACCAGACCGTCCTGGTGTTCGGTGGCGTCGGCATGGCGCGTGCCGAACAGCACGGCAAACAGCGCCAGCAGCATGGCAACGACAAGCGAGATGTCGCTGACGAACGGATCGAACGACGGCGGCGAGCCGGTATAGTGCTCGACCATCAGGCTGACCGAGCCGGAGATCGCCTTCAATTGCAGCGCCATGTAAGGCACCGCGCCTATGGTTGCGATCAGCGTGGCGATCGCCGCGACAGCGAAGCTCTTGCCGTAGCGGGCGCCGAGAAAGTCGGCGATCGAGGTGATCTTCTCGGTCTTTGCCAGCCTGACGATGCGCTGCAGCAGCGGAAAGCCGAACACGAACACCAGAACCGGTCCGATATAGATGCCGAGGAATTCGAGGCCGCGCTCGGAGGAGAGCCCGACCGAGCCGAAGAAGGTCCAGGAGGTGCAGTAGATGGCGAGGCTGAGCGCATAGATAAAGGGCCGGGCGCGGCCAGGCCCGGATGAAGTCGAGCGCCGGTCGCCCAGGCTGGCGATAGCAAACAGCAACGTCACATAGGCGATCGCGATGATGACGATGAACCAGCCCTGCACGCCTCGAACTTCCTCCCTGCGCCGGCTTTTTCATCCGGCCTTGCAGACGCAATCACAGCTTGGCCACCGAGTCCATCGCGGCTTTCGGCGCATTATGGCCGCGGCTTCGCGCAATCCAGGCCGGGGAAACACGTCTTTGCTCCTGTCGCAACCGCAGGTTTTTGCTATTCTGCCTGCCGGTCGATGCCGAGGGCGTGGACGGCAGCACGGCCGGTCAGGAAAAGGAGGGTCGAATGCTGAAAGAGTTTCAGGAATTCATTTCCAGGGGCAATGTGATGGACCTGGCCGTCGCCGTCATCATCGGCGCTGCCTTCGGCAAGATCGTCACCTCGCTGGTCGACGACATCATCATGCCGGTCATCGGGGCGATTTTGGGCGGATTAGACTTCAACAACTACTTTCTGCCCTTGTCCTCGGCCGTTAACGCCACATCGCTGGCGGATGCCAAGAAACAGGGCGCGGTCTTCGCCTATGGCAGCTTCATCACCGTGGCGTTGAACTTCCTTATTCTCGCCTTCATTATCTTCCTGATGGTCAAGGCGGTGAACAATCTGCGCCAGCGGCTGGAGCGCGAGAAACCGGCTACCCCGGCCGCTCCGCCACCAGCCGACGTCGCGCTGCTCACCGAAATTCGCGATCTCCTCGCCAGAAAGTAGCGCCTGCGGCAACTTTCTGGACCAAAACCCCGGTCGCTTGCGGCCGGGGTTTTCTGTTTTCGTCCGCCCTGAAACACGCTAGCAGTCGAGCAAACGAAAACGGACCCATCCATGACCCTGATCGATACTCTGCGCGCCGAAGCGCGGGCGGCGCCCGAAAGCGGCATTGTCGCCCTCATGAATCGTGGCCGCGGCCGCGACGGTATGATCCCGCTTTGGGCCGGCGAGGGCGACCTGCCGACGCCTGCCTTCATCACCGATGCCGCCGCCAAGGCGCTGGCCGCGGGCGAGACCTTCTACACCTGGCAGCGGGGCATTCCCGAACTCAGGCAGGCGCTCGCCCGCTACTACACCAGGCATTTCGGCAAGACTTTCGCCAACGAAGAATTCATCGTCACCGGCTCCGGCATGCATGCCATCCAGATGGCCATCGACGCGGTGGCCGGCAAGGGCGACGAACTTGTCTACCTGTCGCCGGCATGGCCGAATTTCGCCGCCGCCGCCGGCGTGGCCGGCGCCGTTCCGGTTGCAGTCACCCTTGATCAGTCCGGCAATGGCTGGTCCTGCGATATCGACAAGATCGCAGCGGCGATCACGCCACGGACCAAGGCGCTGTTCGTCAACACGCCGTCCAACCCGACCGGCTGGACCGCCGACAAGGAGACGCTGCAGGCAATCCTCGATCTCGCCCGCGAAAGGGGCCTGTGGATCATTGCCGACGAGATCTATTCGCTGTTCCACTACGGCCATGGCCGCGCGGCGTCGTTCATCGACATCATGGCCGATGAGGACCGCATCCTGTTCGTCAATTCCTTTTCCAAGAACTGGGCGATGACCGGCTGGCGCATCGGCTGGATCAAGATCCATCCCGCCTTGCAGCAGGTGTTCGAGAACCTGGTCCAGTATTCGACTTCCGGCGTTGCGCAGTTCATGCAGCGCGGCGCCGTCGTCGCCCTCGACGAGGGCGATGCCTTCATCGTCGAACAGGTGGAGCGGGCGAGGGCGGCGCGCGACCTCGTCTGCGGCATTCTCGCCGAAACCGGCAGGGCGCGGTTCACCGTGCCGCAGGGCGCGTTCTATCTGTTCTTCGCCGTCGACGGCATCACCGATTCCCGCGCTGCCGCTTTCGACATGGTCGACCGCGCCAATGTCGGCCTGGCCCCCGGCACCGCCTTCGGCCCCGGCGGCGAAGCTTTCCTCAGGCTATGCTTCCACCGCCGCCTCGACCAGCTCGAAGAAGCCGCGCACCGGCTGGCGAAATGGATGAAGACTGTGTGAGGTGTGTTGAGCTTCGCGCCAGGCATCGCAGCACTGAAAAATGAGGCGGCACCGATAGGCGGCTTCCGCAATGGTGCCCGTAGCGGCGGAGGTTACCCGCCCGACTTCGGCACCAGCAACGGAATGACGCGGTCGCTCTTGGCCACTGAAGGCCGGCCGGCCGAACCGTAGGGAATCCCCAACGCATCCCATGTCTCGACTAGCGCGTCCTGTAAGGAGGCAATCAGCGCGTCAGAATGGAACGGTGTCGGCGTGATGCGCAGCCGTTCGGTGCCGCGCGGCACTGTCGGGTAATTGATCGGCTGGATATAGATGCCGTGCACGCCGAGCAGGCGGTCGCTGGCCATCTTGCAGAGCTCGGGATCGCCGACCAGCAGCGGCACGATGTGGGTAGGTGACTCCATTACCGGCAGGCCGGCCGCGGCAAGCACTTCCTTGGTCCGCGTCGCCTGACGCAGCTGCGCGTCGCGCTCGGCCTGCGAGCGCTTGAGATGGCGGATCGAGGTGGTTGCCGCGGCAGCGATCGCCGGCGGCAGCGCCGTGGTGAAGATGAAGCCCGGCGCATAGGAGCGCACGGCGTCGATCACGGCGCTGGTACCGGTGATGTAGCCGCCAAGCGTGCCGAACGCCTTGGCCAGTGTGCCCTCGATGATGTCGATGCGGTCGGCCAGCCCTTCGCGCTCGGTGATGCCGCCGCCGCGCGGCCCGTACATGCCGACGGCATGGACCTCGTCTATATAAGTCATCGCATTGTAACGCTCGGCGAGGTCGACGATCTGCTTGATCGGCGCGATGTCGCCATCCATCGAATAGACGCTCTCGAAGACGATCAGCTTGGCACGCTCGCGGCCGGCCGCCTGCAGCAGGCTTTCGAGATGCGCGACGTCGTTATGGCGGAAGATCTTCTTCTCGGCGCCCGAGCGCCGCACACCCTCGATCATCGAAGCGTGGTTAAGCTCGTCCGAGATGATCAGGCAATTGGGAAGCAGCTTTGCAATGGTCGAGATCGACGCTTCGTTTGAAACGAAGCCGGAGGTGAAAACCAGTGCCGCTTCCTTGTCGTGCAGGTCGGCAAGCTCCAGTTCGAGCTCGACCAGCGGGTTGCTGGTGCCCGAAATGTTGCGGGTGCCGCCGGCCCCCGATCCCATTTTGCCTGCCGCCTTCTGGAACGCGGCGATGACGTCGGGATGCTGGCCCATGCCGAGATAATCGTTGGAG
The DNA here is from genome assembly GCF_040318135.1 of Mesorhizobium sp. M1295. Lineage (NCBI taxonomy): Bacteria > Pseudomonadati > Pseudomonadota > Alphaproteobacteria > Hyphomicrobiales > Phyllobacteriaceae > Mesorhizobium > Mesorhizobium sp. M1295. Next base: position 144,398 of record NZ_JAMYLU010000014.1, on the reverse strand, counting down.
CACCAGACGGTGATTTCCTCGGCGCGGCCATTGGCACGCCAGATGGCGCGCGGGAATTTTCCCACGATACGCTCAAGGTCGGCGAAGACGCGATAGCGACGCTCTGCATGGAGCTGGTCGATCGCTTCCTCGAAGAACCGCTGGTAATTCATGTCGCCTTCCCAATTTTGCGCGGGATCATAGTCATTGGCCTATTCGCCGTCCACCGCACCGTTTTGGTCAAAATGCCACGCCCCAGGCCTGTTCCTAACGACCACGGAACGTGGCCTATTCCCTTGATGTGGATCAATCTTGTTTCAGGACAATGCCACCCGCCGATGAGACTGGTTACCGCAGATTGTAATGGCCTGGCGGCAGGTTTTCCAGTACGGCGACGATTGAGACAGTTCCGATAAATCATGAATAGCGAGGATGCGGATGACGGTTTTGGTGACAGGCGGTGCCGGCTATATCGGCAGCCATATGGTCTGGGAGTTGCTGGACACGGGCGACAGCGTCGTCGTCCTCGACCGGCTTTCGACCGGCTTTGAATGGGCGGTGGCTCCGGAAGCAAAGCTCGTCGTCGGCGATGTCGCCGACAAGGAATTGGTCGCCTCGATCATCCGCGACAACAAGGTCGACGCGATCATCCATTTCGCCGGCTCGATTGTCGTGCCCGAATCGGTGGCCGACCCGCTTGCCTATTACGAGAATAACACCTGCAAGACACGCACCCTGATCGAGACCGCGGTGCGCGAAGGCGTGCCCAATTTCATCTTTTCCTCGACCGCCGCCGTCTATGGCGGCGCCGGCCTGGAGCCGGTGCGCGAGGACGCCAGGCTTGCGCCGGAATCGCCCTACGGCCTGTCCAAGCTGATGAGCGAATGGATGCTCCGCGACGCGGCTATTGCCTATGGGCTGCGCTATACGGCGCTGCGCTATTTCAACGTCGCTGGCGCCGACCCGAAGGGCCGCACCGGCCAGTCGACGCCCGGCGCCACGCATCTGATCAAGGTCGCCTGCGAGACGGCGCTCGGCAAGCGCCCCTTCATGCAGGTGTTCGGCACCGACTATCCGACGCCGGACGGCACCTGCATGCGCGACTATATCCATGTCAGCGACCTGGCGGCGGCGCATCGGCTGGCCCTGCAGCGGCTGCGTGCCGGCGGATCGAGCCTGGTCGCCAATTGCGGCTACAGCCACGGCTATTCGGTGCTCGAGGTCATCGACAGCGTACGCCGCGTCTTCGGCCATGATTTCGAGGTGCGGATGGGCGAGCGCCGCCCCGGTGACGCCGCCGCGGTTGTCGCCAATTCGGAGCTGGCCCGCGGCGAACTCGGCTGGACCCCGCAGCGTGACAACCTCGACCAGATCGTCTCCGATGCGCTTGCCTGGGAGCGCATCCTGACCAGCAAGAATTCGGCTCTGGGCTAAGCGCGGGCTCTCCGCAAGGGCTCGTCGGCAGGAGGCAGAGGCGCTATTGAAGGGCCTCACGGCTGAGCGTGCAGGCGTTCGGCTGCGTTCGACTTGGGGGCGGCATGAAAATATCGGTGCTTGGAGCCGGCGTCGTTGGCACGGCGGCGGCCTATTGTCTGGCCAGCGACGGCCATGAAGTCACGGTGATCGAGCGCCATCCGGCGGCGGCGCGCGGCACCAGCCAGTCGAATGCCGGCCTGGTATCTCCCGGCGATGCCACCGCCTGGGCTTCGCCCGCCGCGCTTAAAACGTTCCTGCGAGCCCTCTACAACCACAATCTCGGCATCAAGGTGCGGCTGCGCTTCGATCCGTATTTTGTCGCCTGGAGCCTGCGCTTCCTGCGCCAGTGCACGCACAAGCGCATGCGCGCCAACACCGAGATCAAGCTGCGGCTGGCGCTCTATTCGCGCAACTGCATCAACGCCATCTCCGCCGACACCGGCATCCACTATGACGAGCGCAAGAAAGGCATTCTGTATTTCTTCCGCTCGCAGCAGAGCTTTGATACCGGGATCGACAATTACCGCTATCTCGGCGAACACGGCCTGCCGATCGAGATCGTCGGCCGCGACCGGCTGGTCGAGCTCGAGCCAGGCCTCGCCGGCGCCAAGGACAAGATTGCCGGCGGCGTCTATTCGCCGATCGACCAGACCGGCGATTCCAGTCAATTCACGCAGCGCCTCGCTGCCTATGCCGCCGAAAAACTCGGCGTCCAATTCCTCTACGGCACGACGGTCGAAGGCCTCGACATCGACGGCGACCGGGTGCGCGCGGTGATGAGCTCGGCCGGTCCGGTGGCTGGCGATGCGGTGGTCATCTCGATGGGGCCGGAGAGCGGTCTGCTCGGCCGCCGCTACGGCATCGACCTGCCGGTCTATCCGGTGAAGGGCTATACCGCGACCATCCCGCTGGAGGATGAGGGCAAGGGGCCGACCATGGGCGGCGCCGACGAGGACCAGCTGATCGCCTATTCCAGGCTCGGCAACCGGCTGCGGCTCACTTCCACCGCCGAATTCACCGGCTTCGACCGCACCCACCGGCCGAGCGACTTTGCTGCCATGTTCAAAACCGGCAAAGAGCTTTTTCCCGGCGCCTTCGACGAGAGCAAGGCCGTGCTCTGGGCCGGCTTGCGCCCGATGATGCCGAACTCCGTGCCGGTCATCGGCCGGGCGCGGTATGACAATCTATATCTCGATACCGGCCACGGCCATCTCGGCTGGACCATGGCCTGCGGTTCGGGAAAATTCCTTGCCGACGTGGTCGCCGGCCGCAAGCCGGAGATCGATCCACAAGGATTGCTCTACGCGGGCTAGCAACGGCCTGACCGCAGGGCGCCATGAGCTCGGCGGTCAGGCTCGTTCGTCGACTGCCGAACGCCAGGAGCGCACGTAACTTGTCCAGAGTGGATCGGCCGACGGTTCGGTCCTTTCGCCTCTGCCTTGCGGTGTCCCCTGGTCCGACGCCAGCAAGGCGGCGCCGATGCTGGTGCCTGTTGCGGCCTCGGAGGCAATCACGGCCCGCGCCGTCGCCGCCGCCAGCATGCGGGTGAACAGCCGTTTGCGGGCAAAGGGCCCCTCGACGATGGTGGGACCGTCGGCGCCGATCAGATCGAGGCTCGTCGCGGTCATCAGCGCCAGGTAGAACGAGATGGCGACAAAGCGCTGGCCATTGTTGATGCCGTCCGCGTTAAGCCATGATGCGGTATGATGCGGGAATGGCCCCGAGCCTTGTTGGGTCGAAGGCAGCAGTGATGCCTTGCGCGCCAGCACCGCGGCGACATCGTCTTCGGTCCAATCCTCCGATTGGCCTTCCGTCAGCACGGAGAACTCGCGGCCGCCCATGAAGCGCGCCGAAGGCACGGGATCGCCGAGCGCGTTGACATTGACCAGCGTGTCGCGGGCCGGATCGAGCGTGACCTTGCTGCCGCCAACCGCCATCGACACCACCCAGGTGCCGGTTGAGACGACGGAGAAAGGCGGCTTGTCGGACAGGAGATGCGGCAGCAGCGAGGCGTTGGAATCGTGCAGGCCGCAAAACACCGGCGTTTGCGGGTCGAGCCCGGTTTGCTGGGCAAGGGCGGGCAGGATCGGCCCGAGCCAATCCTTCGCCGGCCGCACGGGCGCCATCAGGCGCCGCCATTCCATTTTGTCGACCAATGACGAAAAATCGGCTCTCCACGGGTTCCACAGATCGGTGTGGCAGCCGAGCGAAGTTACCTCGCTGGCGGCGACGCCGGTCAGGCGCAAGGCCCAGTATTGCGGATACATCAGCATCGCGGCGGCCCTGGCGAAATCCGCTGGAAAGCGCTTCTGCTGCCAGAACAACTGCGCGCCGAGATTGAGGCCGGCCGGCAGTCGCGGCGAGCCGGTCTCGGAGAATGCCGGACGGATCGCGTCGTAGTCCTTGGCGAAGGCATCCGGACCGTCGAACTCGTAATCGAGCACCGGCAGCGCCAGTTCGCTTGATGCGTCGGCCAGCACCGCCGTTGCGCCATGGGTGGTGATCGATATCGCGTCGATGCGCTGCTCGCGATCGATCTCGGCCAGGCTGCCGAGGATGAACGCCCATAACCGCTCGACGTCGTGATGCGGATACGGGCGTTGCCGAACCGGCTCGTTCACCATCCTGCGCAGCGCCACTTCGCTTGCTGCGGCGAGATCGACCAGCGCCACCTTGGCGTTGGTCTTGCCGATATCGATGACGGCGACGTGGCGGGTCATTCCATATGGAACATTGTTTCCAGCGGCACCGCCACCGGCTCGTTGTTCGGCTTGGTTTCCATGATGTCTGCCATCTCGGCCCACCAGCGCTGCATCGCCGGATGCTTAGGCAATTCGTCCATGCCATGGTCGTCACGGCGCCACAGCACGCCGAACAAGGTGTTGGTCTCCTCGTCGAGATGGATCGAGTAATCGGAGATACCAGCCTGTTTTAGCAACGCGACGAGTGACGGCCAGATGTCGTCGTGGCGCCTCTTGTATTCGGCCTTCATGCCGGGATTGAGCTTCATCTTGAACGCATATTTTTCGGGCATCAGGCAAAGCGCTCCCGCCGTACGCGCCGCCACAGGATCGGCAGTGCGATGACGATGATCAGCAGCAGGCCGATGAAGATCGACATGACGATCCCCGGCACGTTGAGCAGGCCAAGGCCAAAAGTTACCAGCCCCATGATGAAGGCCGCCAGCACGACGCCCAGAATGCTGCCGGCGCCGCCGAGAATGCTGACGCCGCCGAGCACCACCATGGTGATGACTTCGAGCTCATAGCCCTGCGCGATCGACGGCCGGGTCGAGCCGAGCCGCGAGGTGATCAGCACCGAGGCGATGCCTGCCATCAGGCCGGTCAGGCAAAACAGGATGAATTTGATACGGCCGACACGCACGCCGGAAAACTGCGCCGCAACCGGGTTGTTGCCGATGGCAAAGACCCGGCGGCCGAAGCTCGTCCGGTGCAGAAGGAACCAGTAGACGACGGCCGCGACGAGGAAGAGCGTCAGTTCGAACGACACCACCCACCAGACATAACCTTGGCCGAAGAAGGCGAAGCTCGCGGGATAGCCCTTGTAGGCCTGGTCGCCGAGGATGATGAAGGCAACGCCGCGAAACAGGCTCATCGTGCCGATGGTGACGACGATCGACGGCAGCCCCAGCCTGGTGACGAGCAGCCCGTTGAAGGCGCCGCAGCCGAGCCCGACGACGATGCCGATCGCCACAAGGGCAGGCGTCCCGGCGCCAGCCTGCACCGCCATGCCCATCATCGTCGAGGCCAGCGCGATGATCGCCGCGACCGACAGGTCGATCTCGCCGGAGATGATCAGCAGCGCCATGGCCAGCGCGATCAGTGCCTTTTCCGTGAAGTTGAACGTCAGGTCCGACAACGACCACGCGTCGAGGAAATAGGGCGAGGCAAAACTGTTGATGGCAAAGATAGCGACCGCCACGACGACCAGCAGCGCCTCCCAGGAGAAGATCGCCGAAGTGAACGGCTTGTCGAGTCGGTTCGGAATATGGCGCGGGGCAGGGGTATCGGTCATGCCGCTTCCGCTTTCTTGAGGATGATGCGGCCTTGCCGGCGCTCGCCGCGCGCGTTGAGCACCACGGCCAGGATAATGGCGCTGCCCGAAATCGCCATTTGCCAGAAGGGCGAGATGTTGATGACCGGCAGCGCGTTGGAGATGATACCGAGGAACAGCGCGCCGAGCACCGCGCCGCCGACCGAGCCGATGCCGCCGGCGATCGAGATGCCGCCAATGACGCAGGCGGCGATGATGTTGAGCTCGTAGCCATTGGCGACCTCGACCGAGGCGATGACGTAGCGCGAAATCCAGAGATAGCCGCAGAGGCCGCCGATCATCCCCGAAATGCAGAAGACGATGAATTTCGTCCGGCCGACGTCGATGCCGGCATAGACCGATGCCGTCGGGTTGACGCCGATGGCGTAGATCGAGCGGCCGAGCGCGGTGCGCGTCATCACAAGGAAGAACAAGGCGATGACCAGCAGGGCAATCCATGACAGCACCGGAATGCCGAGGAACGCCGCGCGCTGCAGGCCGATGAAATCGGGGCTCATCTGGTCGGCGTTGACCCAGGCGCCGCCTGAAATAACGAAGGTGGCGCCGCGGTAGGTGGTGAGAGTGCCGAGCGTTACCACGATCGAGGGAATGTTCAGCCGCCACACCAACAGGCCATTGATGGCGCCGAGCACCAGGCCGACCAGAAGTGCGATGACGATCAGCAGCGGGATCGGGATTGCCGGATGCGCGGCGTTCAGCATCGCCACCACCATGCCGGTGAAGCAGAGATTGGCTGCCATCGACAGGTCGATCGAGCGGGTCAGGATAACCACCATCTGGCCGAGCGCCAGGATCATCAGGATCGACGTGTCGTTGAACACCTGGCGCACATTGCCGGGAGCGGCAAAGCCCGGAAAACGCATCGAGATCAGCCCGATCAGCACGGCGATTGCCGCCAGCAGCCAGACTTCGCGGTATTTGAGAAGAGCCTTCATGCCGCGATCCCCGCTGCCGTCCTGACCAGCGTTTCGGCGTCGAGCCCCTTATTGTCGTAGACCGCGGCAATGCGGCCCTCGCGCATAACGACGACACGGTCGGACATGCCGAGAATTTCCGGCAGTTCGGACGACACCATGATAACCGACAGGCCTTGCGCGACGAGCTCGGCCATGAAGCCGTGCACGGCGGCCTTCGAGCCGATGTCGATGCCCTTGGTCGGCTCGTCCAGTATGATCACCTTGGGCGCGGTCGCCAGCCATTTGGCGATGACGATCTTCTGCTGGTTGCCGCCCGACAGCGTGCCGACGTCCTGGCTGAGCGAGGAGGCGCGCAGGTCGAGCCGCTCTGTGTAGGAGCGGGCTAGCGCAAACTCTTCCGCCACCCGCAATATGCCGGATTTGGAGGTTCGCTTGAGCGAAGGCAGCGAGACATTCTGGAAGATAGGCAGGCCGATCACCACGCCTTGCTTGCCGCGTTCCTCCGGCACATAGACGATGCCGGCATCGATCGAATCCGCCGCCGATTTCGGCGCGATCGCTTTGCCTTCCAGCGTGATCGTGCCGCCGCTGGTGCGGGTGATGCCTGATATCGCCTGCATCACCTCGCTGCGCCCGGCGCCGACAAGACCGTAGAAGCCGAGGATCTCGCCCCTGTGCAGCTCGAAGCCGATATCATCGAACTCGGTCGGATGCGACAGGCCGGAGACGGCCAGCACCGGCGCGCCGATCTCGGCCTTGCGCTGCGGAAAGATATGGTCGACCGCGCGGCCGACCATCATGCGCACGATCTGGCTCTGGCCGGCATCCTTGATCAGGCCTTCGCCAACCATCTCGCCGTCACGGAACACGGTATAGCGGTCGGCGATGCGGTAGATCTCATCGAATTTGTGGCTGATGAACAGGATCGCCTTGCCGTCGCTCTTGAGGAATTCGATCAGCAGGAAAAGCTCTTCGATCTCCTTCATCGAAAGTGCTGCCGTCGGCTCGTCCATGATGACGATCCGCGCGTCGATCGACATGGCGCGGGCAACGGCGACGAGATGCTTGTTGGCGATGCCGAGATCCTTCAGCCTGGCATCGGCGTCGATATGGCCGGCGCCCATCGTGTCCAGCACCTCGCGGGCATTCTTGCGCATGGTGCGCCAGTCGATGGTCTTGAAGCGGGTGCGCGGCGCATGGCCGAGGAAGATGTTTTCGGCCACCGTCAGATCGTCGAACAGCACGGTTTCCTGATGGATGGCGGTGATGCCATGCCCGAAGGCGGCATGGGCGCTGGGCAAAGCGACGGGCTGGCCGTCGATGTTGATTGTGCCTGAATCGGGCTGATAGATGCCGGTCATGATCTTGACCAGCGTCGACTTGCCGGCGCCGTTCTCGCCGATCAGCGCGGTCACCTGGCCGGGATAGAGCGACAGGCTGACATCGTGCAGCGCGCGCACGCCGGGAAAGCTTTTCGAGATGCCGGACAGCGTCAGCCGCGGCCCGGGAGACAAAGGCGCTTCCTTCGCCACTTCGTGTTGGGCTGTCGTGTCCATAATCGTATCAAGCCCTGAAACTAGGTCCGGTTGAGGCCGCGGCGGGGCCACGGTCCCGCCGCACCAGTTCGAAGGCTCCAGGATCAATAGATCTTGGAGAACTTTTCGATGTTCGACTTGTCGAACTGGAAGGGCGGAGCCATCGCAGCCGAGTTGGTGTCGTCGAGCGTGACCTTGCCGACGCGGCCGATCGACAGCGTAGCACCGGGCTTCGCCTCTTCCTTCTTCACCGCCAGGTCGTGGGCGAGGTAGACGGCCGAATAGCCGAGGTCGATCGGGTTCCACAGCGCAACCGCTTGGCTGGCGCCGTTGTCGATGAACTTCTTGAACTCCGACGGCAGCGCCAGGCCGGTGACGTTGACCTTGCCGATCAGGCCTTCATCGGTCACCACCTGCGCGGCGGCAACGACGCCGACCGTGGTCGGTGCGATGATCGCCTTGAGGTTCGGGTAGGACTTCAGCAAGCCCTTGGCCTCGTCCGTGCTCTTGGCCGAGTCGTCGTCGCCATAGACGGTGGCGACGAGCTTGATCTTGGGGAACTTCTCCGGCAGCACCTTCTTGGCCGCGTCGATCCAGGCGTTCTGGTTGGTCGCGGTGGACGAAGCCGACAGGATGGCGACATCGCCGCCTTCCGGCAGGTAGTCGGCGGCAAGCTTGATGATGGTCTCGCCGATCAGGTTGGTGTCGGAAGGGTTGAGGTGAAGCTGGCGGCCTTCCGGCGCGACGCCTGAATCCCACGAGATGACGGTGATGCCGCGTTCCATCGCCTTCTTCAGCGCCGGAACCAGCGCGTCGGCGTCATTGGCCGAAATGGCGATGGCGTTGACCTTCTGGGCGATCAGCGAATTGACCACTTCGATCTGCGCTTCGGCGGTCGCCTTGGTCGGGCCGGTGTAGATGATCTCGACGTCGCCGAGTTCCTTGGCCGCCTCTTCGGCGCCCTTGTTGGCGGCGTCGAAGAAGCCGTTGCCGAGCGACTTCACCACCAGCGCGATCTTGACGTTTTCGGCATAGGCGGCATTCACGAACATGGCGGCGGAAAACGCCGCCGTAACCATCAGTTTCTTCAGAAAGCTCATCGAATATCCTCCCTTGAGCGTTGCATTCCATCGCCGCTGCGGGCGTGAGTTTTCTCAGGCCTGCAGCGAAGATTCTTCCTTATTGCCTAGCGTTGTGCGGGCGACGATCAGCGTCACGCCGGCGGTCTCCAGCATCTTGGCTTCGCGATCCTCGATGCCGTCGTCGGTGATCACCGTGGCGATGCGCGACAGGCCGCACAGGATCAGGCTCGAGCGCTTGCGGAATTTCGAGGAGTCGACCAGCACCACCAATTCGTCCGCCTGGTCGATAAGCTTCTGCTCGGCCTGGATCAGCAGCGGGTCGCCTTCCATAAGACCCAGCGGCCCCAGTCCCTGCGCGCCCATGAACATGCGGCGCGCGTAGAAATTGCGCGTCACGTCATTGTCGAAGGGCGACAGGATGATGTTCTGCTCGCGGTAGATGGTGCCGCCCGACAGCATCACCGTGTTCTTGGAATGCCTGAGCAGGTGCTCGGCGATCGGAAAGGAATTGGTGAAGATCGGCATGCGGCGGCCGCTCAGGAAATGCACCATCTGGAACGTGGTGGTGCCGCCATTGATGATGATCGGCTCGCCGTCCTTGCAGAGTTCCACGGCCTCTCGTGCGATCGCCCGCTTCTGCGAAGCGTTGATCGTCTCGTTGACGGAAAACGGCCGGCCGGCAAGGCCGATGAACTGCGGAGGCGAGAGCGCCTCGGCGCCGCCGCGCACTCGGCGCAGCCGCTTTTGCACATGCAATGCCGCGATGTCGCGCCGGATCGTCGCCTCCGACGACTCCGTCAGGTCGACCATCTCCTGCACCGTCACCACAGGCTTTTCCTGGACGGCGGACAGAATGATCCTGTGGCGCTCTTTCTCGTGCATGGTTCCTCCCTGCTTGAGCATCTAGGCACCCAAAGCGCGCAGTGTCAATCATTTCCGATCAGATAATTTCATTGTGCAGTGCAATATGATTGATATTGATCGTTTGTGATTGACAAGACAGCCGCTTGCGTAGAAATTCGCACAAAAGGGACCCGCGCCGTTTGCGTGTCCCAAAGGGAGGATTACCTATGCTCGACAAGCGCTCCGGCACGCGCCTCGCCAATCTTTGGGATGACGCAAAAGCGCAAGCGATGAGCGAGCCCGAACGTCTGGTCTATCGCTCGAATGTTCTTGGCTCCGACAAGCGCGTCACCAATTATGGCGGCGGCAACACCTCCTCCAAGATCTGGCAAAACGATCCGCTCACTGGGCAGAGCGTGGAAGTGCTGTGGGTCAAGGGCTCGGGCGGCGACAGCGCCTCGATCAAACTCGACGGCTTCGCCACGCTCTACATGGACAAATTGCGCGCGCTGAAAGGTCTCTATCGTGGCCTCGAACATGAAGACGAGATGGTCGGCTATTTGCCCCACTGCACTTTCAACCTCAACCCGCGCGCGGCCTCGATCGACACACCGCTGCATGCCTTCGTGCCGAAGCCTTATGTCGACCACATGCACCCCGACGCCATCATCGCTATTGCCGCCGCCAAGGATTCGCAGGCGCTGACCAAGGAGATATTCGGCGACACGATCGGCTGGCTGCCATGGAAGCGCCCGGGCTTCGAACTCGGCCTGTGGCTGGAGAAATTCTGCCTCGAGAACCCCGAGGCCAAGGGTGTCGTGCTGGCAAGCCATGGCCTGTTCAGCTGGGGCGACACGCCGAAGGAATGCTACGAGACGACGATTTCGGTGATCAACCAGGCGATCGACTGGTTCGAGCGCAAGAGCCAGGGCAAGCCGATCTTCGGCGGCGAAATCGTCAAATCGCTCGATGCACCGGCGCGTCGCGCTGTGGCTGCAAAACTGATGCCGAGGATCCGCGGCCTGATCTCGGAGAAAAGCCACAAGCTCGGCCATTTCGACGATTCTCCTGCGGTGCTCGAATTCGTCAATTCCAGGGATTTGCGGCCGTTGGCGGCACTCGGCACATCCTGCCCGGACCACTTCCTGCGCACCAAGATCCGGCCGCTGGTCATCGAGTTCGATCCCAGGAATCCCGATGTCGATGCCGTCATTGCCCGTCTTGTCGACGATGTGGCGGAGTATCGCGTCGGCTATCAGGCCTATTATGACCGCTGCAAGCACGCGGATTCGCCACCGGTGCGCGATCCGAACGCCGTGGTCTATCTGATGCCCGGTGTCGGCATGTTCACCTTCGCCGGCGACAAGGCGACGGCGCGTATATCGGGCGAATTCTACGTCAACGCCATCAACGTCATGCGCGGCGCCTCGACGGTGTCGACCTATGTCGGGCTGCCCGACCAGGAAGCCTTCGATATCGAATACTGGCTGCTCGAAGAGGCAAAGCTGCAGCGCCTGCCGAAACCGAAAGCTCTTGCCGGCCAAATCGCGCTGGTCACCGGCGGCGCCGGCGGCATTGGCCGCGCCACCGCCAACCGGCTGCTGCGCGAAGGCGCCTGCGTCGTGCTGGCCGATATCGACGAGGCAGCCCTTGCCAGCGCCAATGACGAGCTTGCCAAGGCCTACGGCAAGGATTTCGTGCGGCCCGTCGTCATCAACGTCACGTCCGAGGATCAGGTGATCTCCGGCTTTGCCGAGACAGCGGTCGAGTTCGGCGGCATCGACATCCTGGTGTCCAACGCTGGCCTGGCCTCCTCGGCGCCGATCGAGGACACCACGCTGGCGCTGTGGAACAAGAACATGGACATCTTGTCGACGGGATATTTCCTGGTTTCGCGGGAGGCGTTCCGGCTGTTTCGGACGCAAAAGATCGGCGGCAACGTCGTCTTCGTCGCCTCTAAGAACGGCCTTGCCGCATCGCCAAACGCCGCCGCCTACTGCACGGCCAAGGCTGCCGAGATCCATCTGGCGCGCTGCCTGGCGCTGGAAGGCGCGGAAGCCCAGATCAGGGTCAATGTCGTCAATCCCGACGCCGTGCTGCGCGGCTCGAAGATCTGGACCGGCGAATGGAAGGAACAGCGCGCCGCCGCTTACAAGATGTCGACCGACGATCTCGAAGAGCATTACCGCTCGCGCTCGATGCTGAAGCGGTCGGTATTCCCCGAGGACATCGCCGAAGCGATCTATTTTTTCGCCTCCGACATGTCGGCAAAATCGACCGGCAACATCATCAACGTCGATGCCGGCAACGCGCAGAGTTTTACGCGATAAGCGACCGTCTTTGAGGATTGCGCTGCCCCTCATCCGCCTGCCGGCACCTTCTCCCCGTAATAGTGACGCCGAGAAGGGAAGCGCTCCAACGCCGGTGATCTCCCCGTTCTTTACGGGGAGAGGGGTAAGGGTGAGGGGCAGCGCCGACCAACGCAAATTGGGAGGAAACCACCATGTCCGAAACCATCATCTCCGCCGACCTCGTCGACAGGCACAATGCCGCGCGCAATGCCGACCTCAAGCGCGACTACGAGTCCCTCGGCGAGCGCCTCGACCGCCGCGGCATCGCCATCGATGCGATCCGCGACAAGGTCGAGAAATTCGCCGTCGCCATCCCGTCCTGGGGCGTCGGCACCGGCGGCACCCGCTTTGCCCGCTTTCCCGGCGCTGGCGAGCCGCGCGACATTTTCGACAAGATCGAGGACTGCGCCGTCATCCGCCAGCTGACGCAGGCGACGCCGACCGTCTCGCTGCATATTCCGTGGGACAAGGCCGATCCGAACCGGCTGAAGCAGGCGGCATCCCGCTTCGGCCTCGGCTTCGACGCCATCAACTCCAATACCTTCTCCGACGCCAGGGACCAAAAACTTTCGTATAAGTTCGGCTCGTTGTCGCATGCCGATGCCGCAACACGCCGGCAGGCGGTCGAGCATAATCTCGAATGCATCGAGATCGGCAGGACGCTGGGCTCGAAAGCGCTGACGGTGTGGATCGGCGACGGCTCGAATTTTCCCGGCCAGGTTAATTTCGCCAAGGCGTTCGAGCGTTATCTCGACGCGATGAAGGAGATTTATGCCGGACTGCCGGACGACTGGAAGCTGTTCACCGAGCACAAGATGTACGAGCCGGCCTTTTATTCGACCGTCGTGCAGGATTGGGGCACCAACTACATCATCGCCAAAGAGCTTGGCGACAAGGCGTTCTGCCTGGTCGACCTCGGCCATCACGCCCCCAACGTCAACATCGAGATGATCGTGTCGCGGCTGATCCAGTTCAAGAAGCTCGGCGGCTTCCATTTCAACGATTCGAAATATGGCGACGACGACCTCGACGCCGGCTCGATCGATCCCTACCGGCTGTTCCTGGTCTTCAACGAACTGGTCGATGCCGAGCTTTCCGGTGCCGAAGGGTTCGATCCGGCCCACATGCTCGACCAGAGCCACAACGTCACCGATCCGATCGAAAGCCTGATGCTGTCGGCGGTTGAAGTGCAGCGCGCCTATGCCCAGGCGCTGCTGGTCGATCGCAAGGCGCTCGAAGGCTTCCAGGACGCCAATGATGCGCTGATGGCAACGCAGACGCTGAAGATAGCCTATCGCACCGATGTCGAGCCGATCCTCGCCATGGCACGACTAAAGACCGGCGGCGCCATCGATCCGGTCGCAGCCTACCGCGCCGCCGGCTACCGGGCGAAGGTCGCAGCCGAACGGCCGGCGGTGGCGAGCGTCGGCGGCGGGATTGTTTGATGTCGGGGTGAAAAATGAAAAACCCGCCAGAGGCGGGTCGCGGTGCGATTCAGCACCATAGATAGATTAGTAGCATAGCTGCCGGCACAAAGCAAGAACAAAGTTGCTCGCCAGCGTTGAATGTTGGCGAAAACCAAAGGCGAAATCCGATCTCCCCCCTTGCGGGGGAGATGTCCGGCAGGACAGAGGGGGGTGGGAAGGATCTCCAACGTCGAACCGTGCAACCTGCAAAATAGCCAGAGGATGTGCCCGCGCATTGCTGGAGAGGTCCGAGGGACAGCACCCCCCTCCGGCCTGCCGGCCATCTCCCCGCAAGGGGGGAGATCGGCAGCTCAGCCGGAGGCGCGAAGCCTCGCCGTATCTTCCGATTATTGTCAGTAGACTCAACCGCGCCAAGCGCGTTTCCTAGGCTCACCCCAAGCCACGGAGAACGGCCATGCACCGCCGAACCCTAATCGCCGTCAGCCTTTCCCTCACCCTGACCTTCTTGCCGTTCCTCGCCTTCGCCGCTTCGCCACAGCCGGCGAAGGGCGAGCACGGCATGGTGGTGACCGCCCAGCATCTTGCGTCTGAAGTCGGCGTCGAGGTGCTGAAGAAGGGCGGCAATGCCGTCGATGCCGCGGTCGCCGTCGGCTATGCGCTGGCCGTGGTCTATCCGACCGCCGGCAATATCGGCGGTGGCGGCTTCATGACCATCCGCTTCAAGGACGGCCGCTCGACCTTCCTCGATTTCCGCGAGCGCGCGCCGCTCGCCGCAACCAAAACCATGTATCTCGACAAGGACGGCAAGCCGGTAAAGGGCGCCAGTCTCGACGGCTATCTGGCCGTCGGCGTGCCGGGTTCGGTCGCCGGCTTCGAGATGGCGCGGGAGAAATACGGCACGCTGACGCGGCAGGACTTGCTGGCGCCGGCCATCCGCTTTGCCAAAGAAGGCTTCGTACTGGAGCAGGGCGATGCGGCCTCGCTCCAGGGCGGTGCGGAGCGGTTGGCGAGGGACCGAGCGGCGGCGGTCGTTTTCCTCAAGCCGGACGGCAAGCCTTACACCGTCGGCGAGCGCCTCGTTCAGCCCGATCTCGCGGCTTCGCTTGCCGCCATTTCCGAACGCGGTGCGGATGCCTTCTACAAAGGCGCGATCGCCGACGCCATCGTCAAGGCGAGCGGCGAGAAGGGCGGCATTCTGGCCAAGGCGGATTTCGAAAACTACGCGGTGCGCGAGCTCAAGCCGGCGACCTGCAATTATCGCGGCTACGAGATCACGTCCTCGCCGCCGCCGAGCTCCGGCGGCGTCATCATCTGCGAGATCCTCAACGTGCTTGAGTTCTACCCGCTGTCCTATCTCGGCGCTGGTTCGGCCGAGACGGTTCACGTCATGGTCGAGGCGATGCGCCACGCCTATGTCGACCGGAATTCGGCGCTCGGCGATCCCGGCTTCGTCGACAATCCGGTCGCAAAACTGCTCGACAAGAATTACGCCAGGGAAATCCGCGAAAAGATCGATCCGTTCCGGGCCGGCGTGTCGCAGGAATTGATGCCGAAGGGCTTTGGCGAGAGCAACGAGACGACGCATTATTCGATCATCGACAATGACGGCAACGCCGTCGCGGTAACCTACACGCTGAACGGCTCTTTCGGCGCCGGCGTCGTCGCCGACGGCACCGGCATCCTGCTCAACAACGAGATGGACGACTTCACCCAGAAACCCGGCGTGCCCAATCTCTACGGCCTCGTCCAGGGCGAGGCGAATGCGATCGCGCCGAAAAAGACGCCGCTGTCGTCGATGAGCCCGACCATCCTCGCCAAAGACGGCAAGCCGTTCATGGTCATCGGCAGCCCTGGCGGTTCACGCATCATCACCATCACGCTGGAGGCGATCGTCAACGTCATCGATCACGGCATGAACATCCAGGAAGCGATCGACGCGCCGCGCATCCACCACCAATGGTTACCCGACACGGTCTATATCGAACCCTTCGGCCTGTCGCCGGATACCGAAAAGCTGCTTACCGGCATGGGCTACCATCTCGATCTCGCCGAGGCGAATTGGGGCCAGGCGGCCGGCATCCTGGTCGGCGGCAAGAGCCTGGCGGAAATCGAGAAGGGCGGCGGCGCCCGCTACAACGGCGCCATCGACAGCCGCGCCGCATCCGGTGAGGCTATCGGGTATTAGACCATGGTCTCAAAAGGCGGAACCGGTTTTCGGATAAGGTCACGGTCAATAGGAAGATTCGCCTTGCTTCAGGTGACCAGCGCGATGGTCGACGCAATCAGCATCAACGCCGCGACGCCGACGAACAGGGCGTAGATGCGCGGCCGATCGAGCAGGAGCGCGTTGCCGGATATCCATGCCGCGGTGGCGCCGCCAAGCGCGAAAAAGAAGGTGCTGCGGCGCCCGAAGCTCAAGCCGGCGGCCATCAGGCCGCCGATGATCAGGGCGCCGAATACGATGATCACGGCTACCGCGTATTTTTCGAAATCGTTGCTGCCGGCGCTCGGGCCGATCGCGTTCAACCTCGACAGATCGTCCGGATCGAACGGGCTGGTCGACCCATATTCGTCTTGACCGACAGGCTCATGCATCATTCGTTCTCCGCAAACCGACAGCAAATCATCAAGCCTCGCCGAGCGCAACCGCTCGCCGAATGTGATCGGCACGGTGTTCAACACTTTCTGGCGGCGGCTTGCCAGAGATTTTTGGGTGCGTGCTTTGATCGCCCTGCTGCTCGGTCTGATCAAAGTGCTTTGCCCGAGCTTGATCTTCAAGCCGCCCTGGCCAAAGACTGCGTCGCCTGAACGGAAGCTCCAAGCACCGCCTGTGCGGTGTCGGCCTGTCTTTCATCGACATGCGCCAGCACCAGGATCACACCTTGTGCGGCATCCGGCTGGCCCGGCTGCTTGCCGATACGGGACAATGTCGCGAAAAGTCTGCCGGCAACGCCGCCCAAGACTGCACCGACGAGGGCCGATGCCAGCCATCCCGCGCCGAGGGGATCGATGCCGGGCATATCAAAGGCGCCGAGGCCGGCCAACAAACCGGCTGCCGCACCAAGGACGGCACCCGTACCTGGATCGCGCAAGACGGCGCCGATTTCATCATCGTAGGGTCCGATGACGCTGATCTTCTGGCGAGCAATTCCTGCTGCCTGAAGCGTTTCGACGGCACGCGCCGCCTGGTCATGGGAATCGAAAAGTCTGCTGATTGTTCGCATTGAAACTGCCTGTGAGGCCCCCCGGCCCTCGACGGTAAGGCGGGTTCCAGCTGAGCGCCGAGGAACCGCCTAACGCAGACGTCACCCGCCGCTCATTTCCGAGCGACGGGCGACGGCTGCCCGAGTTTTCACGTCACTCGATGACCTTGATGACCTTGCGCGTGCCTGGGTCGACGACAACGGTGCGGTTGTCAATGACGACATAACGATATTTGACGTTCGGGACCTCATGAAGCTCGACGGTGTCGGGGAGCGTCGAGCCGATGTTGAGCTCCACCCCAGGGATTTTCACCGAGGCCAGCGGCTGCTTTTTCACATACTCCCTGATGACGGTTTCCTGCTGCGGTTCGATGACAACGTCTTGCGCCGCAGCGGCGCCGACGCCTGCCAGCAGCAAAAGTCCCGCCGCCGCGGTGGAAAGATGCATTCTCATGGTCGTCTCCTTTGCGAACTCGGTCCGCTCTTCGCGCCAAGGCTCATTCGAACGGAAGCCAGCTGAAAACGTTCCGTCGACGGGGCTTCGGTCCCACCCGGCGGGGACCAATCGACGTGTTGCCGCAGGACCTAAGTCTGATCCTCGCGGGCAAAGGGTAGGTTTGTCGCGAAGCCCGGAACCGCCGCCGCTCAAACTCGTTGCTGGCTGCACGTTCCGGGAGGATTCTTTGGAAAATGTCGACGGTTGCTCGCACCGATCTTGGCTGTTTCCATTCCGATCGAACCTGGCATCTGCGCAGCCCTGTCCCTTCCTGCGCCGATAGGGTTCGCGCGTCACTTTTGTGGCGGGCGAACCCTCAATTGCAGCGTGCTTCTGACCAAAGTTGACCCTGAGGCGAGGAGAAGAGACGAGGAGAAGAGAAATGGCCGATGACAAGAGCAAGCGAGACTTCAGCGACCGCAACCGCGTGTCGGCGGATGAGTATTATGAGGTCGAATATTTCGCGCGGGAAAATGGTGTCTCGCCCAGCCAGGTGAGCAAGCTGATCAAAAGGACCGGTGGCGACCGGATGATCCTCTCGCAAGCGGTGAAAGCATTGCGCGAGCGCAAGTGAGACGGCGGCGGAGCCGGCGGTTGGAAAGGCACTGATCACGATCTGCCGAGAATTCCGGTCAGCTATCGACAACGTGCCCGGATGCCGCTGCTTCGGCCAAGCCAATGCCCCTTTATTTCTTCGATTCCGATGAAGACGGAATCGTCTATTCCGACGATCAGGGACGTCATGTGACGATTTCCCGCTGGTCAGGAAAGAAGCCCTTCGCACATTGGGCGAGATGGCCAGGGATGGCCTTCCTCACCGTAGGATCACAGTCAAGGTCCGGAACGACCATGACGGTCTGGTGCTTGAAGTGGCTTTGACCTTTGCCGTCGAAACGCGGCATTTCGACGAACGGATTTTCCAGATCAACATGCGCATGAGTTGACGGCCCGATCGTTGTCGTGCCGACCATGAGATTTCTGGAGCAGCCGGCATCTTGCCCAAGGGAACATTAGAAGTCTCTAATTGTTATCTTAAGCAGCGGGAACCTCCCGGGTTTCTGCTGCAGATCGGGGTGCAACCCGGTCGGCCCGCGCCCTCCGCCAGAGGCGCGGGCTTCGTTTGTTTAGCCGATGCGCAACGCCATGCGGTGGCAGCATATTGGAAACCTGCGGGAGCATAAGTAGCAGAAGTCGCTACCGCGGCGCCCTGGCGCCCAGGCAACGGAGCCCGTCGTCCGACAGGGCGGCGGGCTTTTTGATGCGGGCCGGGCCATCGCGCAACCGGTGGAAATCCAATGCATGTCGCGCAAAAGTGTGAAGCGGTTTTGCGATAACGACATGCATCAAGACAAGAACCTTAAGCGCGTCGCATGAGGCCGGTCGAACGCGACGCGCTTTAGCTGGGAGAGATGGCCGGCGCTGCTTCGTGAGGCGTGGGGTAAGGTGCCTGATGCAGCGCCGGCCAAGCGGAAATCAGGTCCGCCGCAGCCAGATAGTAGCTGCGTTGGCGCGGCGGGTAATTGCGTGATCGCGGAAGCCACACCATTGCAGACCACTTGCCACGAGCCCGGCCTGTGCAGCGGCTGACCCGAAGCATTCATTCATTCTGACGATGCACCGGACGCCCGGACGGCGGAAATTGGACGCCGCGTTCGCTCTCGATTCAGCGGCCAGCGGTGTTCCCTGCAGATTTCGGACGAAAGGCCATTTCACCCTTGTTGCGCCTGGATTCTTATCAGATCGTGGCAAGGATTGCTTTTCCCGCCGCGTTTGCCGGCGTTCTGCTGTTTGCCCTTTTGCCGGAGCAGCTCCTGCAGGGTCTTGGCCTGGCTTTCACGTTTGGTCACGACAAGCTCAATCACGCCGCCGCCTTCGTCGTGCTGGCGGCTCTCGGAAGTCTCGGCTGGCCGGAACACAAGGCGAAGCTGATCGTCCTCCTCGTGCTCACGGGCGCGGCGATCGAGGGCCTTCAGGCCGTGCAGCTGATAGGGCGCCACCCGGATCTATTCGACTGGGTGGCCGACTGCGCCGGAATGGCCTTCGGGCTGACAATTGCAGGCTGGACAAAGCGGCTCGCCGGCGGATTGCCATAGCTCGAAAGCGCATAACGGAATCGGCGCGCCCGTGCTGCAATATGGGGAAAATGGCCGGCGTCACTTGGGGGGGCGCGTTGGGGTAAGTTGCCTGACGGACGCCGGCCAGGCGGAAAAATCAGGTCCGCCGCAAAGTAATGTAGCAGCAATGGCAAAGCGCGGCAGTAGCGTGATCGCGGAAGGTCCGCCTTCTCGCCTCCGATGCGGTGACCCGTTTTGGGTCAATAATTCTGGCACCTGAATTGCGCTGTAAGCAATGCCGGGGAACACTCCGGCGATCGTCCCCGAATATGGGGCCTCGCCGCTTCGCAAATGGAGCGGCGGGCCTTTTTGCCGGACGTTGAAAGCGGCCGATCAGCGGCTTAGCTGATGACGGTGTGCTTGCCCCATTTTCCCCCCAAGTGTTTATTCTCACAAGAGAAATTCTAACGCGCACAAGCTTCGGTGCTTGACACAGGTCGCGACAACTGGATAAGTGGATACACAGATACGCTCTGATTGGACCAAGGACATGGCAGCAGACGCAATCGAGCCGCTGGGCATCACGACCGCCGAGGAGGAGGCTTATCGCCACATTCAGCGTGCCTTGAGGATGGGGCGCTACCGCGCCGGGGACCGGCTTATCCCGGAAGAGATCGCGACGGAAATCGGCATGAGCCGCATGCCGGTTCGCGAAGCGTTCCGCCAGCTGGCCGCGGAAGGTCTTGTGGTCATTCGCCCGAACCGTGGCTGCATCGTCGCCGGGCTTACCCTCGATGAGATTTACGAAACCTTTGAAATGCGCTCGGTGCTCGAAGGGTTGGCGGTGAGGCTTGCCATGCCGCACATCGATGTCGAAGTGCTTGAAGAACTGGAACGCCAGCTCGACCGCATGGAGCGCGCCAGCCAGACCGGCAGCAGCGACTGGGTCGTGCGCCATCAGGCCTTCCATTTGCAGATTTGCCAACTGAGCAACCGACCCAAGCTGGTCCGGCAGATTGCCAGCCTGCACGTCGTGATCGAACCCTACCTGCGCATCTGGTTCGACTATGTCGACAAGCCCGCCAGCGCGCGCGCCGAGCACGAGATCCTGATTGAGGTGTTGCGGTCAGGTGATGCCGGCAAGGCAGAGATCGTCATGCGGGATCATATCGTCGAGACAGCGCCCCTTCTGGCCAACTTCGCAAGTCCCGGCCGCCGCTAGAAAACGCCATCTAACTCGTTGAAGCCGGAAGATAATCCGGCACGACGAAAGGGAACTGCCATACCGGCAAAAAAGAGGAGAATGACATGAAAATTAGCCGCATCGCAGCCATTGCGTCGGTCCTGTTCGGCCTGGTCCAGGCCGCCGTCGCACAAGAAACACCAAAGGCAATTACCATTGCCACCGAAGGAGCCTACGCGCCCTGGAATTTCACAACAGCCGACGGCAAACTGGACGGCTTCGAAGTCGATCTCGCCAATGATTTGTGCGGGCGAATGAAGATCGAGTGCAAGATCGTCGCACAGGACTGGGACGGCATGATCCCCGCGCTGACCGTCGGCAAGTTCGACGTGATCATGGCGAGCATGTTCATCACTGAAAAACGTCTGAAGATCATTGACTTTACCCAGCCATATGCGGTGGATCCCTCAGGTTTCGCGGTCGCAAAGGATAGCGAACTGGGCAAGGTCGGCATTTCCAACGAGCGGTTCAAGCTGGAGAATGAAGCCTCTGCGCAGGCGGCAATCGACAAGCTCAAGCCATTGCTGAAGGGAAAGATCATTGGAGTTCAGGCCGCAACGGCGAACCTGGAATTTGTGAAAAAATACTTCTCGGACGTCGCTGAGATTCGCGAATACAAGACCACCGAGCAACACGATCTCGATCTTGCCGCGGGTCGCATCGACGCGCTCTTCGCACAGCAGACAGCGCTGGCCGCCACGCTGGGCAAACCGGAGTTCAGCGACTATACGCTTGCCGGGCCGGGATTTGTCGGGGGGCTCTTCGGTCTTGGCTCCGGTGCCGGTATCCGCAAAGAGGACATCAAGCTGAAAGATATGCTCAACGGGGCCATCGACGCCGCGATCGCCGATGGCACGATCAAAACCCTGTCGCTTAAATGGCTCAAGAGCGACGTCACTCCAGTCAAGTAGGCGCTTGTCGGCGAACGGCCATTCCTGACCCGTTCCGGAGCTGAGCCGTTCGCCCTGCCGGGGGTATCGATGGTTGACGCATTCCGGCTACTTGGTTTCCAGCACGGAGGTTGGGGGGCTGCTCTTCTCATGGCGGCCTCGGTTACAGTGCTTCTGTCTGTGCTGGGCTTTGCGCTTGGCGCTGTATTCGGTGGGCTGGCAGCGGCCGGCCGTCTCCGCAACTCCAAGGTATTGAGGTTCTTGGCCCTTGGCTATTGCACGGTTTTCCGAGGCGTGCCCGACCTTCTGACCATTTATCTGCTTTACTATGGAGGAAGTGTCGCCCTGACCTCGCTTGGTCATAGCCTGGGCGGGTCCGGATTCGTCGGCGTTCCGGCCTTTGCCACTGGAACCTTGGCCATCGCAATCATCTCGGGCGCCTATCAAGCCGAGGTCTATCGAGGGGCCTACCTCGCCATCGACCAAGGACAGCACGATGCCGCTTGCGCGCTTGGTCTCAACCGGCTGCAGCGGCTGCGACAGGTTATTTTTCCCCAGCTCCTGAGCTACGCGCTGCCAGGTCTCGGCAACGTGTGGCAGTTGGTTCTGAAGGACTCGTCGCTGATATCGGTAATCGGCCTCGTTGAACTGATGCGCCAGGCACAGATCGCTGCAGGTTCGACCCGTGAACCATTCATCTTCTACATTGCTGCAGCCTTGCTCTATCTGGCTATCGCTTCCGTCACGGGCCATGCCTTTTACCGTCTGGAACGAAAGGCGCCGTGGCGCGTCCGGTCGGCATGATAGATTTCAGTTTTTTCCTCGAAATCCTGCCGAAGCTCCTCGCCGGCCTGCCGCTTACGATAGAATTGGCCCTGACTTCCATTGTTGCCGGCTTCGTCCTTGCCGTCACATTGGCGCTTGCCCAGCAATCGGAATCGCCCTTCGTCGTTTTGCCGATCCGTGGCTTCGTTGCCGTGTTCAGGGGCACGCCCCTGCTGGTGCAGATTTTTCTGACATATTATGGCCTTGGTCAGTTCCGGCACCAACTGTCGGCAATTGGATTATGGGCCGTTTTCCGCGAACCCTACTGGTGCGCAATCATCGCGCTGACACTCAACACCACCGCCTATGGCAGTGAAATCCTCCGCGGCGCGATTCAATCGGTGCCGCGCGGCCTTGTCGAGGCGGCCCGGTCTGTCGGCCTGTCCACCTGTCTGACCTATCGGCATGTTATCCTGCCGCTGGCCTTTCGCCAGGCTCTGCCGAGTTACGGCAACGAAATCATCCTGATGATCAAGGGCACGTCTCTGGCCTCCATCGTGACCTTGATGGAGGTGACTGGAATTGCCCAGGGATTGATCTCCCAGACTTACCGCGCCTTTGAAGTCTTCATCTGCGCGGGCGCCATTTATCTCACTTTGAATTTCGCGATCATCCGTGCCTTGGCGGCACTCGAATACTGGATGTCGCGGCATCTGCGGCACCGCCCCTCGACGATGAGGGACGCCGCCTCTTGAGCACGATCAGAAGGGCGTAGCATGCGAAATTTTGAGAAACCAACGCGCTCGGTCGTCGTTTCACGCGAGGCCATGGCCGCCACCTCTCATCCGTCGGCGACCCTGACGGCGGTGGAGATCATGGCGACCGGCGGCAACGCCATGGATGCCGCCATCGCAGCCTGCGCGGTGCAATGTGTCGTCGAACCAGCCTCGACAGGCATTGGAGGCGATTGCTTCGCTCTTCTGTCGCGAAACGGATCCGGCGAGGTCATCGCCTACAACGGATCGGGCAGGACACCCGCCGTCCTCACAATTGACTGGTTCCTCGAACGTGGCATGGCGGAGGTAGCTCGCAATTCTCCTGGCTCCGTCACCATCCCGGGAGCGATCGATGCCTGGACCAGATTGCACGCTGATCACGGGCACATGCCCTTCGATCAAATCCTGGCCCCTGCTATACGCTTCGCCGAGGAAGGCTACGCCATTTCACCGCGGGTCCATCGTGACTGGGCGTTGGAGGAAGAACTTCTGGCCTCCGATGTTACTGCGAAACGGATTTTCCTGCCAAACGGTCGCGCGCCAAGCGTTGGCCAAGTGCATCGCCAGCCTGAGTTGGCTGCAACGCTGCGGCTGATCGCAAGAAAAGGACGAGAGGCTTTCTACGCTGGCCCTGTGGCCGAAGACATGGTCGCCTATCTTCGTGGGCTCGGCGGATTGCACACACTCGAAGATTTCGCCTCGGCAACAGGCGAGTACGTGACCCCGATCAGCACGGCGTTTCGAGGCTGCGATGTGTTCGAATGTCCGCCGAATGGCCAGGGTGTGATCGCGTTGCTGATTCTAAACATCCTCTCGCGCTTCGAAGCCAACGGCGACCCGCAATCCGCGGACCGGCTTCACCTGGAAATCGAAGCGACACGCCTCGCTTACGCCGCGCGTGACCTGCTCGTCGCCGATCCTGATGCGTCCGAGGTCCCGGTGGCCGATATGTTGTCGAATGCTTGGGCCGATCGTCTGGCCGGCATGATTGACCTAAAGCGCGCCCGCGCGGACCTGCCGGCGTTCGATATGCCGCTGCACAGCGACACGGTCTATATTTCCGTTGTCGACAAGGATCGCAATGCGGTCAGTTTCATCAACTCGGTCTTCGACAGCTTTGGCTCGGGCCTGGTCTCGCCACGCTCCGGTGTCGTCTTGCACAATCGCGGGCAAAGCTTTTCGCTTGACCCCAGGCACCCCAATGCAGTGGCACCGAACAAGCGACCTCTGCATACCATCATACCCGGGATGCTTGCGAGAGGCGGCCGGGCAGAGATGCCTTTCGGCGTTATGGGTGGCTACTACCAGGCAATGGGCCACGCGCACCTGCTGACGAAGGTGCTCGACTTCGGGATGGACCTGCAGGAGGCGATCGATCTGCCGCGGGTCGCCCCCGTCAGCGGCACGATGAAGGTCCAGGCCGAACACGGGCTCGCTCGCGAAACCGTAGCTGAACTTAGCCGGCGCGGTTTCGAAATTATCCCTGCGACGGACCCGATCGGCGGTGCGCAGGCCATCCGCATCGATTGGGCAAACGGGACGCTGCTGGGCGGTTCTGAACCGCGCAAGGACGGCTGCGCCCTCGGTCTTTAGAGCGGTTGTGGCCGGAGCGGAATCCAAGATGCTGAAGGCGTTCTTCATCGCCATTTGGCCGGCGAGCAGGAGCCTCTGGCGCCATGGTCCAGATAATTCTTGCACGCCATCGACAATCCGCTCGGCGCGAGATTGTCGCCCATGTCTAGGTATAAACTGTTACCTATGTCTCCGGGCCGTACAGGGAAAAATGGTGCCCAGAGGCGGATTCGAACCACCGACACGCGGATTTTCAGTCCGCTGTCGGTGATTGATATTGTTCAGATTTTAGGCCGAATGTCGCGTTTGTGTCGCGTCAAGCCAAAACCGCCCGCTCGGCTGAACTCGTTGCCCTGTTCAGCGCCCAAACGCGCGTGCCGTGGTGCCGACAGTCATTCAGATGGATGATGGTATGGTTCGGCACTCATAGTAAGCACTGATCCCCAGGCAATTTAGAGACTTTCTGAGGTCCATGTTCCCTATGGGCGCAAGCGGCGCGACGACGGAGGTGTTGGCGCAGGCGGCGGGGTCGGCGTCGTCGAGGCTCGCACGCCTGGAAGCCACGACGACCGACGTCGACCAACGGGCAACCGTGGGGCGCTCGATCGATCAGGAGATGGCACGGGCGACGAGCCAGTTCGACAGCGACAGGCGTGTCAACCAGCCGCAAGCGCAGGCGATCGAGAAGCAATTGCAAGTTCTCAAGTCAACCGGCAACGCTGTCGCGGCTCAACAGGCGGGACTGCACGCCATGGAAAGGCAGTCTTCCACCGCATCGCATCTCCTCCAAAGCTTTTTGCGGCGTCAGCAGGATGCCAGCGAGCGGGGTCAACTCGGCCAGGCGGATGCCAGAGTGTTTACGCTCGCCACACCGCCGGAGCGGGCGAGCTCGCTTCATCCGATCTTTCTGCTTCCTGTTCGGGAGATCCCTACATGATTATCGAGTTGTTCGGTCCGCCTGGCGCAGGCAAGACGACCCTTCTCCGCGCCCTTTGCCGTGAGCTGGCGAAACACGACATCCGTGTGAAGACAGTCAATGGCTATCGCCGGATTGATTTTGTGTCTGTCGGTAGCGAAGTCGATTCGGTCGAGGATGAAGGCCCGGAGACACGCCATGGCATCCAGCGTCTGGTGCACAAGCTCGCCACCGCGAGTCCGGTCTTGTTCTCGACCCCGCCGAGCGAGGGGGCCGCTGCGCGGCTTTTGGCATCGATCCCTCCAAAAAGTCGAATATGGGCGTTGCGTCTGAAGATCGACGTCGTTTTGCTTTTCGAAGCCTGGAATACGGCGCAGGCCTCAGAAGGGTACTTCATTTTCGAAGAGGGCATTGTTCAGGCGTTGTGCGCGCTCGTCCTGTTGGGACGAAATCAAAGTATCGACATGGTTCGTAATTGCCTGACGTTCCTGCCGCGACCGGATCTCCTCATTCAAGTCGACGCGCCCGGGGAAACGCTGCGCCACCGCCTCATTGAGCGGTATGCGCGGCAGCCGTACCTCGAGCGCCTTCTCGAAGTCGGAGTGGTCAGGGGCCTGAAGCAAGCGGATATCGCGAGGGAGATCGGGCAATGCCTGCAAGACAAATGGCCGCTGATGCGTGTCGACGGCCTCGACCCACGCAATTTCGAACAGGTCGTCGCGCGCATCGTGGGGCACGGATTGCCCGCGACGGCATGCGTCGGGCCAGACTAGAGGCGCGAGTTGCATGGTGCTCACGGTGAGATCGTTCGTTGGCATTCGCAGATTTCTGCGGGCGCAGCGGCGACCGTTCGGGAGCGTCCATGAGAACCGTGCACCCGCTCGTCGGGATTACCGAGCAAGCCACCAGACGGCTGGGTACGGTGCCCATTACTCCGACACGTACCGGTCCGGCTACTATGCAGCTCTGTGGTCGGGTATCGAAAAGCCTTTGGTCGAACGTATTCTCCTGCCTGTCGGCGGGCCGAACCGGAAATGCCTGGACTTCGCATGCGGCACAGGCCGCATAGCAAATATCGCAGCTCCATTTTTTGGTGAAGTCGTCGGCGTTGACATCTCCCAATCTATGCTGGCTAGCGCACGGGTTCCGAAGAACGTGAAATTGGTCCGCGCTGATCTTACGTTCTCTCCGCTTGCCGAAAGGTTCGACGTGGTCACGGCATTCAGATTCTTCCTCAATGCTGAAGATGAGCTCAGGAAGGATGCACTGTCGGCCATCAGCGCGCATTTGAACGAAGGTGGATTGCTAATCTCGAATATCCACATGAATGCGACCTCCCCAATAGGGCTGGTCTGCCGCATTCTGAACCGTTATGCAGGAGGGACAGTCCGCCACACTTTGAGCATTAAAGGATACGAGCAGACGCTCATTGCAAATGGCTTTATTGTCGAGCGGATAGTTGGGTACGGTTTTTTGCCGCGACCCGGGAAATTGCTGCCAAGACTGTGCGAAATATTGATGGTGCCGTTTGAAAGGATCTGCGCAAGTGCCAGGATTCCGGCGGAGCTTGCGCAGAATTTCCTGGTGGTTGCCAGAAAGCGGTAAAGCCGGCGGGCACATGAAATTTGAAACCGAGCATTTGCCATGAGGCTGGTCTTTGTTGAAGCTCATGTCGCGTTCATGTCGCGTGGAGTTGCCGACAGTCGCAGGAAACCCTTGAAACTCAACGGTAACAGTTCGCAACACGGCGCGACATGAAATGCCGTAAGTCGCCAAGCTGGCGACACCGCAAGCCATTGACTTTATATGAGGAAGTAGTGGTGCCCAGAGGCGGATTCGAACCACCGACACGCGGATTTTCAGTCCGCTGCTCTACCAACTGAGCTATCTGGGCCTGCTCCGGCGGGCGGCAATCTGCACACCGGGTTCATGAAAGCGCCGTCGGCACCCCTTGAAAGCGCGTGGGTTATAGCACGGGAATTCGGCCTGTCCAGCGCTTAGAGCATGATCCCGAAAAGTGGAATCCGGTTTTCGGAAAAGATCATGCTCAGGCAAAACGCCAGAACCTGTTCCATCCGACTCTACCCGGATGGAACAGCTTCTGGACATTGAGTTCAGGCGGGAAGCGACAGGCAGTCGGCAAGGCCGATCATCGGTCACAATCGCGGCCGCGAAACCGTCCCGAGCTTGTGGAAAACTGCAGGCGGACGGCGCTATTTCTGGTGGTCGTCGTCGTCCTCGTCGTCGCGGCCCGGGATGACGTAGACGCCCTTCAGCCAGCGGTTGAGGTCGATGTCCTTGCAGCGCTTCGAGCAGAACGGGTAGGTTTCGCGCGCCGATGGCTTGCCGCATTCGGGGCAGGGCCGCTTGGGTCGCAGCGGCGTGACCTTGTCGTCCGGGCTCATATCCGCGCACCCGCCAGCCAGTTGACGTGCACCTTGAAGCCTTCGCCGCTCAGCAGCGCCACCGTCTCGTAGAGCGGCAGGCCGACGACGTTGGTGTAGGAGCCGACGAGCTTGACGACGAAGGCGCCGGCAAGCCCCTGGACGGCATAGCCGCCGGCCTTGCCGCGCCATTCTCCCGACGCGATATAGGCGTCGATCTCCTCGCGCGGCAGCCGCTTGAAGCGCACCCTGGTCTCGACCAGCCGCAAGCGCTGCTTGCCGCCCGGCGTGATCAGGCAGATGCCGGAATAGACCCGGTGCGAACGGCCGGACAGCAGCCCGAGGCAGTTGGCGGCATCGTCGAGCGTCTCGGCCTTGGGCAGGATGCGCCGCCCGACGGCAACCACCGTGTCGGCGGCCAGCACGAAGCTCGGCAGGTAGTCCGTCTCGGTTTTCAGCGAGACCAGCGCCTTCTCGGCCTTCTGCGTCGCTAGCCGCTTGGCCAGCGACCGCGGATGCTCCGCGCGCAGCGGCGTCTCGTCGACATCGGCCGGCAGCACGCGATCCGGCTCGATGCCGGCCTGCTGCAACAGCTCGATCCGGCGCGGCGAACCCGAGGCAAGCACGAGCTTCTGCAAAATGCCCATCGCGATCCCGGCCGGGTCCTTGAACTTACTTGAAGCGGTAGGTGATGCGGCCCTTGGTCAGGTCGTAGGGCGTCATCTCGACCAGGACCTTGTCGCCGGTCAAAACGCGGATGCGATTCTTGCGCATGCGGCCGGCCGTATGGGCGATGATTTCATGTTCGTTTTCGAGCTTGACCCTGAACATCGCGTTGGGCAGCAATTCCGTCACGACACCCGGAAACTCGAGGACTTCTTCCTTCGGCATTCGATACCTTTGCTTGGATGGGTACTTCCAGCGCCCCGGCCGGAAAGTTGCGCGGAACCTATATGATAAACGTCCGCTTGTGAACACGCTTAATCCGCGGCGTTTTCAGCCTCGTTGCCGAGAAAACGGCGGCCGATCCGCGCCTTCAGCCGCTCGCGCACGTCGCGATAGGCAGCCATGATCTGTTCGCGCGTGCCGCTGACGCCGGTCGGGTCGGGCATCGGCCAATATTCGACTTCGACGGCCAGCGAGCGGGTGAGTTCGAGCGCGGTATGGTGGGCTTCCGGCGCCAGCGTCACGATCAGGTCGAAATAATCGTCTTCGAGGTCGTCCATCGTTCTCGGGTGCCGTTCGCCGAGCGACAGCCCCTCTTCGGCCAGCACGGCATCGACGAACGGATCGCGTTCGCCGCCGCGCACCCCGGCCGAGGCGACGAAAGTGGTAGGCGGGAGCACCTTGCGCGCCAGCAATTCGGCCATCGGCGAGCGCACGGCGTTCATGCCGCAAACAAACAGGATCGAGCGGGGCAGGATCGAGCGGGGCAGCGGGGCGGCCAGTTTAACCTCGCCAGTGCAGCACGCAAACCAGCGTGAACAGCCGGCGCGCCGTGTCGAAATCGATGTCGATCTTGCCGGCAAGCCGGTCCATCAGCGTCTGCGAGCCTTCATTGTGCAGGCCGCGCCGGCCCATGTCGATCGCCTCGATATGGCTGGGCGTCGCGGTGCGGATGGCGTCGTAATAGCTTTCACAGATCATGTAGTAATCCTTGACGATGCGCCTAAGCGGCGTCAGCGACAGGATATGGGTGACCACGGCTGCGCCGTCCTCGCGCGCCACCGCGAACACCAGCCGGGATTCGGCCAGCGACAGTTTCAGTCGGTATGGCCCGGCACCGTCGTCATTGACCGGCTGGAAACGGTTCTCCTCGATCAGGTCGAAGATCGCCACCGCCCGCTCATGCTCGACATCGGGCGTCGATCGGCCGATCGTCTCGTCGAGCTCGACATCGATCAGCCTGGCGCGGGTTTCGTCGTAGTCGGACATTTCTACATGTTCAGCCGGATGGCGACGGAGCGTCCATGCGCATCGAGTCCTTCCGCCTTGGCCAGCGTGATTGCCGCCGGCGCCAGCGCCCGCAACTGTTCCGGCCCGAGCTTCAGGATCGAGGTACGCTTGACGAAATCGAGCACCGAAAGCCCGGACGAAAAGCGCGCCGAGCGCGCCGTCGGCAGCACGTGGTTGGAGCCGGCGACATAGTCGCCGATGGCCTCCGGCGTATGACGGCCGAGAAACACCGCACCGGCATTGCGCATCCGCGCCAGGAAAGGCTCTGGGTCGTCGATGGCAAGCTCGACATGTTCGGCCGCGATGCGGTCGACCAGCGGCAGTGCTGCCTCGATCGTCGGCACCAGGACTATGGCGCCGAAATCGCGCCAACTCGCCGCCGCCGTCGCGGCGCGCGGCAGGTTCTGCAATTGGCGTTCGACCGCCTGTTCGACCGCGTCGCCGAAGGCAGGGTCGTTGGTGATCAGGATCGATTGCGACGACACGTCGTGCTCGGCCTGGGCCAGCAGGTCGGCTGCGATCCAGTCGGGGTCGTTGCTGCCGTCGGCGACGACCAGCACTTCCGAAGGCCCGGCGATCATGTCGATGCCGACCGTGCCGAACACCTGGCGTTTGGCCGCCGCGACATAGGCATTGCCGGGGCCGACGATCTTGGCGACGGGCTTTATCGTCTCGGTGCCATAGGCAAGGGCTGCGATCGCCTGGGCGCCGCCGACGCGGTAGATTTCGGAAACGCCGGCAAGGTCGGCCGCGACCAGCACCAGCGGCGGCACGTCGCCGCCGGAGGCTGGCACCACCATGGCAATGCGCTCGACGCCGGCGACCTTGGCCGGCACGGCGTTCATCAGCACCGAGCTCGGATAGCTCGCCGTGCCGCCCGGCACATAGAGCCCGACGGCCTCGATCGCCGTCCAGCGCGAGCCGAGCTCGACGCCGGCGGCGTCGGTATAGCGATCGTCTTTAGGCAGCTGCCGCTGGTGATGGGAGCGGATGCGCTCGCGGGCGAATTTCAGCGCCTCGACCGTCTGCGGATCGGCTGCATCGTAAGCCTTGGCAATGTCATCCTTGGACACCGCAATGCCGAGCCTTGTCAGGTCGCCGCCGCCGAATTTCTGCGTGTAGGCGACGAGCGCCGCGTCGCCGTCGGCGCGCACCTTGGCGATGATCTCGCGCACCACGGCGTCGACGTCGGCCGAGACTTCCCGCTTGGTCAGCAGGAACGCGGCAAAGCGCTGCTCGAAATCGGCGTCGGACTGGCGAAGCGTGATGGCCATCGGCTCAGACCCTGTGGACCGGGCGCGACGTCGCTTCCCAGGCACCGCCGACATCGGCAAGCCGCGCCTCGATGCATTCGACATCGAGCATGATGGCGCCGCCTCCCGCAAAGATCAGCTCGACGATGCCGGCCGGCTTGTCTAGCGCGAGAAAGCTGATCGCCAGCAGCGACAGCACCTCGTCCGGTTTGTCGCGGGCAATGCCGCTGGTCTTGGCGGCGAGCACCCGGTCGAAATGCAGCACGGCTTGCCGCCGCTCATTGTGCTGGCGCAAGAAGCCCGATTTCGCCTCCCAGACGAAGCGGTTCATGGTCAGCACGAAGCGCTTGACCGAAGGCAGGTATTCGAGATCGCTGACCTTCATCACGGCATCCTGGACATGCGCCGAGATGATGCTCAGATCCTGATCGTCGAGCGCGACAAGCTTAAGGCCATTCATGCGGAATTCGCACCTGCGAGTTGACTATTCGACCTTCTGTTAGGCGGTCTTTCCGGCTCGTGCAACCGCACCGGAGGTCTTGGCCAGGCAATCGCCCCGGTCAGCGCCGCCCCTCGTCCGCCTGCCGGGACCTTCTCCCCGTATAGGGACGGGGAGAAGAGGCTGGCCGCAACCTCGGCACCCTCTCCGCAACGCTGGAGATTGGCGAAATCCTTCGCCAGGCGGTCCTTCTCCCGTCCCTATACGGGGAGAAGATGCCGGCAGGCAGATGAGGGGCGGCGCTGACCTGAGCCTGCTATCGTTACCCCGAAATGCGCTCGATCTCCGCGCCGCAGCCGGACAGCTTTTCTTCCAGCCGCTCGAAGCCGCGGTCGAGATGATAGACGCGGTTGACCGTGGTCTCGCCTTCTGCCGCAAGGCCGGCGATGACCAGCGACACCGAGGCGCGAAGGTCGGTTGCCATGACAGGCGCGCCCTTCAGCTTCGCCACGCCGTCGACGATCGCCGTCTGGCCGGACAGCGTGATGTGGGCGCCGAGCCGGGCGAGCTCCTGGACGTGCATGAAGCGGTTTTCGAAGATCGTCTCGGTGATGCGCGACTTACCCTTGGCCATCGTCATCAGGCCCATGAACTGCGCCTGCAGATCGGTCGGGAACGCCGGGAACGGCGCCGTCGTCACGTCGACCGGCGAAATGCCGGCGCCGTTGCGCCTGACGCGGATGCCGGAATTGGTCTGCGTGATCTCAGCACCGGTCTGCGAAATGATGTCCAGCGCCGTCTGCAACAAGTCGGGCCGCGCGCCTTCCAGCACGACGTCGCCGCCGGTCATCGCCACCGCCATCGCATAGGTGCCGGTCTCGATACGGTCGGGGATCACCCTGACGCGGGCGCCCGACAGCGCCTCGACGCCGTCGATGGTGATGGTCGCGGTGCCAGCGCCGGAGATCTTCGCACCCATGGCGTTGAGGCAGTCGGCAAGGTTGACGATCTCGGGCTCGCGGGCTGCGTTTTCGAGCACCGTCTCGCCCTTGGCCAGCGAGGCCGCCATCATCAGCACATGGGTGGCGCCGACCGAGACTTTCGGGAACACGTAGCGGTTGCCGACCAGCCGGCCGTTCCTGGTCTTGGCGATGACATAGCCGGTATCGACGTCGATGTCGGCGCCCAGCGCCTGCAGGCCTTCCAGGAAGAGGTCGACCGGCCGCGTGCCGATGGCGCAGCCGCCGGGCAGCGACACCTTGGCCTCGCCCATGCGGGCCAGCAGAGGGCCGATCACCCAGAACGACGCCCGCATCTTCGACACCAGCTCGTAAGGCGCCGTCGTGTCGACGATGTTGCGGGCGGAGAAATTGATGGTGCGCGAATAGCCCTCATGCTGCTTTTCGCGGCGGCCATTGACCGAATAGTCGACGCCGTGATTGCCGAGGATGCGGATCAGCTGCTCGACGTCGGCCAGATGCGGCACGTTTTCCAGCGTCAGCGTGTCGTCGGTCAAAAGCGCGGCGATCATCAGCGGCAGCGCGGCGTTTTTCGCGCCCGAGATCGGGATGCTTCCGGCAAGCTTGTTGCCGCCGACAATTCTGATGCGATCCATGAAGAGCGTCCCCTCGGCCGAAAAGCCGGTTTAAATCGGTTGAGTCAGTTGCGGCCCATCTAGACCATTGGCCGGCTTGGTTCAAGAAACAGGCTATTTCCCCGCGTTGGCCCACGATACCTTGGCCAAAATACCGGCGACCAACATAGCCGATTCGCGTTAATCCTTCTGCTTTGCCGCCTGCAGCCCGTCCGGCCGCTGGTCGGCCCCGCCGGTTCGCCGTGAGCGCGATTGCGCCTTGCGCTTCTGCAGATTGGCACGCAACTGCTCGGCCAGCCGGTCCTTCCGGCCAGCCTTTTTTGGTAGACCATCCTTGTTCGGAGAAATTGTCTTGTCGTTCATCGTCCCGTCCCCGGCCGGCGACCCGCCCGTGCGGATCAAGGGATAGCCAACATTGTGGCATGGCCATGTCCGGAACAATCGCCTGGTGCTGCCTTTCAACCCGTCTTTGTCTTGGCCTTGCGCTTGCCGGTTCGATATGGCAGAAGCCCCGCCATCGGCGGCTGCGGTAGCTCAGTGGTAGAGCACTCCCTTGGTAAGGGAGAGGTCGAGAGTTCAATCCTCTCTCGCAGCACCAGATCGTTTTCGCTAGCGCACCTTCCAAGGCCGCTTGACCTGCTCGATGATGATTGTGCACGGTTGGCGAGGTTGCCGAAAAATAGGCGCCCCGCGACCTGCCGAGTGCCACGCGCGCAGGCTTGTCAAAAATGATCGTCTTGCACGCTCACCTCCCGAGTCTCGAACGCGACTCAATCCTCTGTGATGTGATAGCTTACCGCCATGTCGGATCATATTCTGCCTGGCCAGAAGCAGCCCAAGCTGATCGTCGTCGTGGCGTTCGATCGTGGCGAGGACGGCGAACTGTTTCCCACCTTTGGTCCGGCTGATCAGCAAAGCGAGGAACGCGCCATCCGCACCGCTAAGACGCTCGCAGGGAAGCACGTTGGCGTAATCGCATGGAGCCGTGACGCGAACCCGGCGCTTGGTGACTACGGCCCGCCGACCGTGCTATTCACCAGCGGTGACGTGCCGGATATGGAGTAAATTCAGTCGGGGTCTATCTCACGGTGCTCGATGGGACGTGCTTTACAAGGACGATGAGCCTTTTTGCTCGATTCATCCTCGCCCTTTCAGTCTGCTTGATCTGTCTGCCTTTGGAATCCAAAGCGGCTCCAGGCTCCACAGCATCCCGCGATGTGCAGGAGGCCGAGGCGTGCAGTCCTCTAAACAAAGCCAACGAAAGAGTATTAAGGACGCCCGCCATTCAGGTTACGGACCACTTAATTAGGTATGGTGACCAACCTGGGTTTCTGCATCAAGAAGAGATCTACATAGGCGATATGGTATACTCACGACGCCAGCCTTTTGGGCGCTGGATCGCGACGGCACGTCCTCCGGGCAGCGACTTTAATCCGGACGGGACGCCGATAAACCGAACTTGCAGCCGCGTCGGTGAAGAGAAGTTGGACGGCATAAATACCGTGGTCATCAGATATGATAAAATGATCAACGACCAACACCAGTCGTACCGCTGCACCACTTGGCTTGAAACTCCAAAATACAGACCCCTAAAGATGGTGTGTAAAGGACCCTTTGAGTGGACAAGATATTGGTTCTACCGGACCGACATTAAGCCGCCGATGCCACCACCGAAGTGAGCGCCTCTCGCCGTTTCACCTCTCAAGTTCCGTTCATGCCGCATCATCGCATCCGCGATGACCTCGCGGTGGCGTGTATAGATGCCGGGGCTCGACACAATTGATGCAGGCGTGCCGAAGACGCACGGTTGATCGTTCCAAGCGATTGTGGCGGGACGGTCCATGTGCCAATTAATTGCGGTACACTGACGTGCCCGATTTGGAGAGCCTCATTTGAAATGCGCCGGCAAATTGATCGTCGCAACAGCACTGCTGATTGCTGGCTGTCAAAGCGATGGTAGAACCCAGTTTGAAGCAGGCAGAGCGAAACTGCAGAGTCCGGAACAGAGGCGCGCTGCAATTCAGCACTGCCTCAAAGGCGTAACATCGAAAAAGAGATGGGTTCGAGGACGACCTCCTCCCGGAGGCGTGAAGTGGTGCACCGACTTTGTCAATGCTTGGGCCACCGGCCGCTGGACCTATAACGACTATCGCAACGGAACTCCGAAGACCGGCTATGACTACAGAAGAGACAAGATCGTGAAACTTCCCGCCCCATGAAGGCCTGGACCGTCGTTGTCAGGCCTCGCTGGAAATATGAGCCCCGAGCGGGAAATGGACGGCTATGCAGGTCAGGCGAACCCAATCCGATGGCGTTGGGGTCAAAACCCACCACGCTGAACGACCCGAGTTCGACCCAGGGCAGACATTCACAGCTCGTTGACCGACTGTCTGCAACAGGTGGAGAGCGGAAGTACCACCCCGGGAAATGTCGCCTCAGTCGAGGCTGGCCGGCGACGAGAACGGCTGCTTGGCGTCGACCACGAAGATGGCCAGCTCATCGAGATCGGTTGTGCCGGCGCTGAACACCTCCATCGGCGTGTTGGCCCCGTGTCCGATCATGGCTGTGCCAGCTTCAGCATAGGTCACTCCGTGGGGCGTCCTCTGGCCGACCTTGCCGGCCAGCACATAGAAGGCCTCCGGTCCCGGATGCGTATGGATCTTCGTCTTGACGCCGGGCGCTCCACCGGCGCGGTTGACGCGCAGCAAATACTCGCTTGCACTGATCGGAGGGATCGGTCCGATCTCGATGACCTTGGTTCCGCCGGTTGTCGAGCCATCCTTCGGTCCAAGCGTGAACAGCCAGACCTTGCCTGCGATCTCCGCCGCAAGCGAGGTCGGGCCCGCCGCGCTTTGGGCCTGCGCCAGCGTTGGCAGATTATCCAGCCGCCAGTACAACGGTCCGGAGGGCAGTTCCGTCACCTTTTTCTCAACCACCGGCTCGACGGCGAATTTGCTGTCTGCGGGCATTGAGACTGACGTCATCAGCCCGAAAGCACACACCGAGAATATAAGCAGGCTAATACGGCGCGCGCTGAGGGAATGCGGCTTCATGGTTGGTCCTCCCTGTTCATGGTCACCCCCTCGACACAATATTAGCTATAGCATATGTACCGCCTTACGGGGCGGACCAAATTTCGGGCCACCCTAGTGCGCCTGCCGCCAAAGAAGACTGTTCATGATGCCAAACCGTCTCGGGAGAGTTTTCAAGTATTGGAACTAGGTCGTCGCGGTGGCATTGGCTGCGATGACGAGTGCCAGCAGAGGAACGCGTGGCTCCTCCGGTCGTCAAATGGGTAGCCGACGGCCCCGTTTAGGGTTCGAAGCAGTCTTGCCCCCAGGCTACTGTGTCTGACGTGAGTCCAACGGTCCTGCCGTCCAAGATCGGCCCGCGCATGGCAGCCAGAGCCGCTCAGGCGGGCGCTCGAAAATGTCTGAGGTGCCAAGGTCGGCGCACAGCTCCGCTCGCATGCGCCATGATGCGTGCGGGGAAAGGCTTCTGGTCTGCCCCTGCTGCAGGCGGCTTAGCAAAGCTTGCAGCCGGGAACAACCACTCAACGACTCGCGTTTCTGCCAGGGCCCGCTTCTTTTGCAACAGGGCGGCGGGCGTCGAAGGCTCGCAAATGTCGCGCCGGCGTTTCAATAGCACTCGCCTCAGCCCTCACGATTTGGCTATTTGTGAACGCGTGTTTGATCAGGTTTGCGCAGATGAACACATTGACCTTTTAAGCCTGGATGCCGAAGCCTTAGCGGTGATGATTGTCGCAATCTTCCGAAACTTGACTACCAATGAGCGCGAACTGCTGGAGGAAGTTAGGTCTCTTCGTCGCTCAAAAGGCAGAGAGAAGGCGCACTAGCTTTGCGGCGTTCCGAGGTGAATTGGTCTAATCCCGCTTTGGCACAGCCGTTTGGCATCTGAATTGCCCATTGAGAATCGCCAGAGTGTAGCCACCGAGCTTGCGAAGGGGATGGAAATGGGCTTAGCCAAAGACTTATCGGATGTCGCGCTCACATTCGAATGTCCGGATTGCTCGCATCCGGCGGTAAGAAAGGGCTCTGCACTCAGAACAATCGCGCACTTCAAATGCGACGGGTGCAACGCAAAGGTGCGGATCACCTATCCGCAGAAGCTAGCGATTTTTGAAAAGCACAGGCTATTGGCCGCAGGCGACCGCCGCCAGCGAGGCCAGGAACACTACGGTGCCCGCAACATCGATCGGGCCGATGCGGCCGAAGTGGCTTCGCGACCTCTGCCGCGTGCAGCGACGCGTGCTTAAGCCTTCCTCATCCGCGCGGCCTTCGCCCTTTTTACGCATGTTGACCGTGAGAATGCCGTCCATCGGAATAATTCGGGCGAAGGGCTCGTTTGTTCCTTAGACGATGCTAAAATATAGCAAAGTGTCCGAATGTCACTTCATGAAGCCCGCCAGACAGGCTGCGGCTTGCTCTGGCCTAACCTCGAAGGGAACCAGGGATGAAAACGGCTGTTTCAACCTCTTTGACAAGACGAAGTGTTGTTGCCGCGCTGGCGCTGGCCGCCGCGTCGACGGCGGTATTGCCCGCCGACAACGCACTCGCCCAGGCCAAGAAAACCACAGCTGACAAAAGTCTGTATGAGCGGCTGGGGGGCGTATTCGCCATCGCAGCGGTGATCGATCATTTCAGCGACGCCGTCGTGAAGAACCCGATCGTCGGCAAGAAGTCGAAGAACCCACAATTGCGCAAATGGCACACCAAGAACCTTGAAAGGTTGCCCGGCCTCAAGTTCATGCGCACGCTGTGGGTCTGCGACGTTTCTGGCGGGCCCTTCAAGTTCGTCGCCACCAAGCCCGGCACGACGCCGCTCGGCCTCGAGGAGGCGCATCGCGACCTGCGGATTTCCCCCGCGGAATTCGATGAGGTCGCAGCGGAACTCGGGCGGACCCTGGATCATTTCAAAATTCCGAAGCCTGAGAAAACCGAAGTCTTGGAAGCTTTCGCCGCCCACAAAGACGAGGTCACCGCCGGCAACGTCAAGCGGGGCTGAAGCGCTTATATCGTGCGGGCGGATGCATTCGCATGGCGCCAGCGTCGCCCTGAATGCAGCGCGGCCCTGACCTCGAGGTCAGAGGGGCCTCGGGACATCGTCGACCCACCTCTACGAACCTTGCAGCTCAAGGTGAGAACGCGGAATTTTCGACAGACGCCAGGGAAGGTTCGGCCTGGACCTCCTCCGTCACGACTTCGAAGCGGGTAAGCCGCGAAAAACCGAAACTGGTTGAGATGGCGACGTCGGTCGCGTCGCGCCCGGTTGCCATCAATATCCGCCCGATGCGCGGGCGGTTGTGGCGAGGATCGAATGTGAACCAGGTGCCGGCGAGATAGGCCTGGAACCAGGCGCTGAAATCCATCGGATACGGCGCCGGCGGTACCCCGATGTCACCGAGATAGCCGGTGCAGTACCGCGCGGGAATATTCATGCAACGGCATAGCGCGATCGCCAAATGGGTAAAGTCCCGACAAACGCCGGCCTGGTCGGTGAAGCTGTCGTGAGCCGTCCGCAGCGGGTCGGCTTTCTGGTAGTCGAAGACGATGTGATTGTGAACGAAATCGCAGATCGCCTGGACACGCGCGCATCCAGGCGCGGTATTGCCGAATTTCGCCCAGGCAAAATCTCCAAGACGATCGGTATCGCAGTAGCGGCTGCCGAGAAGAAAGACGAGCACTTCGTCCGGCAGGTCCTTGATCTTGTGCTGCACAGCCTGCTCGGCGACCGCATCGGGCTCGCCGCTATCGTAGATATCGAAGGTGGTTGAGATCGTCGTCAGGCCCGAGGGCGCCTCGATCCTCGTGCAGGCGTTGCCGAAACCGTCGACGTAGCCGCGTGCTTCGACGGGACGATCGAAATCGATGACCTGTTCCGTCAACAGATCGACCCGGCGCGATGGATGGATTTCGAGCGCCAACAGCATCGGCGTTGGCTGCGGACATTCGTAGGTGAGGGTGTAACCTGCGCGGATCCGCATCGACGCTCCGATTGTTGTCATTCAGCAACCGGGCAAACTCCGCGTCGGCCAAACAGTTCCGGGAAAACATCAGCGGATGCTAATTTTCCTACGCACCGATCTCCTTCGCCACATTCACCTCGACGGTCATTGCAAGAAAGCTCGACGCGCTTCCCGAATAACTCCCGGAAAGCGGAATGGCTTGACGAGGATGCCGGGCCACGGCCACCCTGATCAAATCCCGATTGCCGACAATGCCATTGGTGGGGTCGAACTCGACCCAGCCGGCACCCGGCAGGTAGACCTGGCACCAGGCATGCGTCGACCCGCCGCCAAGAACCGTCGCGCTGTCGCGGCTCGGCACATAGACGTAACCAGTCACAAAACGGGCGGCAAA
This sequence comes from Mesorhizobium sp. M1295, assembly GCF_040318135.1. Taxonomy (NCBI): domain Bacteria; kingdom Pseudomonadati; phylum Pseudomonadota; class Alphaproteobacteria; order Hyphomicrobiales; family Phyllobacteriaceae; genus Mesorhizobium; species Mesorhizobium sp. M1295. The sequence goes on along the minus strand of NZ_JAMYLU010000014.1, from coordinate 104,793 downwards.
GCCGAGCGAACGAACCGCCTCCATCATGAACAGCGCAAAGTCCCGGCATGTGCCGCGACGCAGGTGCAACGTCATCAGCGGCGGCTGCGTCCCAGGCTCGCTTCGACGGGAATACACAAAGCTCTCGTGGATGGCATAGCAAAGCGTCATCAACAGATTGCCGGTCCCGGTGTGCCCTGCGGCACTGAGGAACTGTCGTGCCCAGTTGCCAACCTCGTCACTGTCATCCTCGTATTGACGTTCCATCGTCTGGGAGAGATCTGCGGCTTCGTCGGGATCGTAGGAAAACGGATAGTGAAGCGCAGCTTCGTCGATACGGAAATCAGGCGCATGCTGCGGCGTGTGGTCCAGCCGAATGTCTGTCGCAAAGCGCAGTTCTTTCGCGGGATTCTCGAAATCGATCACCGCCACGCAGTTTCCGAAAACGTCATGGATCCAGCGAACCTCTTTCGGCTCGGGATCGACAGACAAGGCGTGGTCCAGGAGTCTTTGATCGAAGCTGTCGCGCGGTCTGAACATCAGCCGATGCTCGCCGAACCTCACCGGCCGGCTATAGCGATAGACCGTCGTATGCTGGACTGAGAAGATCGGCATCAGTTTTGGTCGACAAGTTTACCTGCGATGTTGGCGCAATCATATAATCTTTTCCACGCTCATTCGATGGTTCCTACTCGGAACCTGCGCGAACTGTTTCTGCTCTGAGCGACCCTTCCGGCAGCGGCCGCATGAGTTCAGCCTCGGACTTCGTCAGATGGATCCATGCCGCCCAGTCCGATGGCCGCAGCACAACCACTTGGCGGTTGTGATATGGCGCCACGTCCGGCCCCGGATCGGTCGTCAGCATCGTGAACGTCGGCGGCTTGTTGCCGACCCCCTCGCGCCAAAGCCCGGCAATCGCCATGAACGAATGGCCATTCAGCGTGAACTTGTGCTTGGCTTTCGGATATTTCGTTCCCGTGAATTCGAAGAATGCCGACGCCGGGACGAGGCAGCGTTTGCTGTTGCCGAATTGTCGACCCTCCGAGCGAAAGTTGAATACAGGTCCGCCTTTTGGTCCGGCCGGAGGAAAGCCGAACGTCATCGACGCCAGTTCGATTGTGTTGCCGGCAGCCCGCATTACAGGCGCGGGGTCGTTGATGTGGATGTCATCCGCCTGCGGCAGATCCAGTTCGGTTTGATGGCTGGGAATATTGAGCGCCAGCAAAGCCATCATCCGGCAATACTCGGCCCAGGCGATGTGCTGCTCGTAGTCATTGCACATTAATATGGCTCCGGACGCTCGATCGAGATCAGTTTCAATATAGCGTTATCGGTTCGCGCCGATTGCTGGCGGACTTGCCCTATTTGGGCCGGCGTGCGGCGGCGATGGCCTGCAACAGATTGATGCTGTTCATGTCGGGTTCGCTGGATGCGGCAACGGCAAGTGCGGCGGCCTCGGCTATTTTCGCGACGTCGTCGCTGCTGATTGTTCCGCGCTTTTCCAGCAGATTTATAAGTTCGACAACGAGAAGAAAGGCGTTCACGCCATATCGTTCGGCTTTGAGCTCGAACTCGCCTCGAGCCAATCTCTCCGCGTCTCCTTCAGCCCGTTTGTCCATCTCGGCGTCCTCTCCTATGGCGACAAGCTGTGAACGCTTAGCACGAATGGTTTAATCCTTCGAACTGGCCGCACCTTTCGCCAGTTGCCGATTGCCGGAGCTTGGCACCGTGTCGCCGGCGGCAGGGCACGGCTTCAGCCAAGGATGAGACCTGCCAATAGAACGGTAAGGATAAGGGACAGCACGACGGCAAGCAGCCGGCATGCCTCCAAGGTGTTGGTTTGCCAAACTTTTGTCGGGCGCCTCCGGTTTGAATTCCCATTTCGCGAAACAAACTTCATCGGGCACCAGATTGGACGCGGAGCCGGCTTGAATTTGTGTAAGCGCTCGTCTTCATCTGTCCGGAACGGCAGATGCGCCGCGGCATCTCCACGGAACTCCGAAGCACTGCCTGCGCGGCGCCGGCCTGCTTTTCATCGACGCGGGCCATCACCAGAACGACACCCTCTGCGATCTTCGGCTTGCCCGGCTTCTGGGCAAAATTGGCGAAGGTTCCGAGAAGCCCGCCGCCAAAGCCGCCCCACGCCGCACCGACCAGAGCCATGCCGGTCATCCCCGCGGGATCAATGCCCTGAGCTCCAAAAGCGCTAAAACCGGCCAGCAGACCAGCCGTCGCGCCAAGTGCGGCGCCTGCGCCCGCACCTTGCCAGAGAGCGCTCATCTCATCGTTGTAATATCCAGCAACGCTGATCGGTTCATCGTTGTCATTGTAAGATCCGACCACGCTGATCTGCCGGCGACGAATCTTGGCGGCCTGAAGCCTGGCAACAGCACGTGCTGCCTGGGCATGGGAATCGAATAGTCGGCTGATCGTTTGCATTTACGCCCAAACCCGACGCTCGTTCGGAGCGTCGGGCTTCTCCTCTCTGGCTTGAACTCTTCCGCCCAGACGCATCTTGGTCGCGCCAAAGCTCACTACAACGTGAGCCAGCCGGCTACGTTCCTCAGCCGGGGCTTCGGTCCATTTCTGGAGGGTATTGCTTAGGACCTAAGTCTGATCTGTTGGGCGCAGCGGTCAGTGAGGCCACGCCGACCGGGGAGCGCTGTCGGGTCGAAGAGAAGGCCCAGATGCTACCGCAGACCCAAAAAGCTCAAAATGGCTATTACGATCACGATGGCGCCGACCAGCCAGATAATGTTGTTCATGATTACGCTCCTTCGCCTCCGGGTCGGGCACACGCCAAGGCGAAGCCCGCCACGCAAGTAGAACATTAGATATAGCTAAAGGTTCCTCGCGGGCCTCGCTGTCGAAAGAGCCCGCCGCACCATTCGGCACGGCGGGTGACTCAGAGGTTAACCCGGTGGTGGGCAGCAGACAGCGTTACGTCCAAGGCTCAGCCGATGCTTCTGGACCAGTCATCTACCTGGCGCTCCGCCTCTTCCTTGGCGATCCCATATCGCTCCTGGATACGTCCCAAGAGCTGGTCTCGGTTACCCTCGATCCGATCAAGATCATCGTCGGTGAGGTCACCCCACTGCTCTTTCGCCTTGCCTTTGAACTGCGTCCATTTTCCCTTGATTTGATCCCAGTTCATATGTTCCTCCTTGCTTCCTGGGCCCGCACTAAAGCGGAGCGCGGACCGATCGAGCATTTCGATGTCGGTGACGAATGAAGATTAGCGGCCGCTAAAAGTTCCGGAGCCGGCGCAAAAAAGCCCGCCGTGCCCGTGCCGGACTGCGAGCTGATGTTGATGATGTCCAGAGCTTGATGCTCTCTCGCAGCGCCATCCTATCCCGTTGAAGGCGCTGAGCTTCTCGCTGGGTGGCCTTGGCTGGCAAGCCTCGAAAGGCTGCCCAGCAGCATTGTTCTGTCCTTGCCGATCATCAGCACGCCGCTGTCGGGCGCCAACAGTGCCGAGAACGGCAGCATCGCGGCGCCGATAGGCGAGGCCTCGGGGCCGAATTGTCCCGATACGATTTCCGGCGCCACGATGCCGATGGCGCTGATCGTGTTGAACTGGGTCTGCACCTTTGCCAGCAGCTCGAGATGGATCGGCCGCGGCAGGATGCTGTCGAGGACGATCGCCTCGATGTCGATGACCGAGGTGATGGCGATGATCGCCTCGACCAGCGCATTGGCACAATCGTCGATCCATTCGGACAGCGGCTCGCGCGCCCCCGGCGGCAAGGGATTCAGTTCGCGCACACGATTGATCTCGATGCCGCGCGATTTGAGATGATTGACCAGCACATAGATCGAGGCGCGATGCAGCAGACTTTGGTAACGCGCCGGCTTGGCCGCCACCGAATCGAGGCTTGAAGGCGAAACCGGCAAAGGACCGAGCGCGGCGCTGTTGCCGTGCGGACCGGTATGGACCTTGCCGCCTTGCACCAATCCGCCGCCGACAAAGGTGTCGATCGAAATATGCATGAAGTCGCGGAACCGCGCGCCGGTCCCCTGGATGAGTTCGGCGAGTGCGGCCGATGACGCGTCGTTTTCCACGAAGACCGGGGTCTTCGGTTTTGTGGCGAAGAATGTCGTCAGATCGATTGCTTCCCAGCGGCTACCGAGGTCATCGGGAAAGCCGAGTTCCTCGCTCCAGCCGCCGAGGAAATATGGCGAAGCGATGCCGACACCGACGATGCTGGCATCGCCAAGCCCCTCGACCAGCTTGTCGAAATTGGCCAGCGACATGTTGCCGGCCTTGAGCACCAGATCGGGGTCCGGAAAGCGATATTCGTGCGACTCGCGGGAGCGGACCTCGCCGGCGAAGTCGACGAGCACGGCTTCCAGCGCGCGCCGGCCGATCTTGATGCCGGCGCTGTAGATGCGCTCCGGTGTAAGCCGGTAGAGGGTGGACGGCGATCCGCGTTGCCCGAACCTTTTTCCCACTTGCTTTACGAATCCGGACGACTCCAGCCCGTCGACAATGGTGGCGACCGCGGCCGGCGTCAGATTTGCGGCGCGCGCCAGATCGGACTTGGATGCCTCCTTCAGACGGCGGATGGCATCAAGCACGAAGCGCTCGTTGTAATGCCGAACCTTGACCGAATTGCTGCCTTTTCCGGACAAAACCGGCGCCTCCCCATTCATTCTCGCGGAGCCACTCTGGCCGCCTGCAGCTTTTAGGCTGCTGGGTCGAGCACTCCAGCTGCACCCGTGCGCGACGCGACAGTGCCCTTCGGGGTCATGGAAGTCAATTTTCCAGTTGCGGCGTCAAACCATTTAATATAGCAAATTGAAAAAACAGGACCAGGGAGGAAGGGTGCTGCACTTGGGCGCATTAGGCGAAGCCGATGCCGTGGTGAAGAGCGACGTGGCTGTCCCCGTTGCCCTGGTTCAGGCGACAAAGGCCTTCGGCGGCACGATTGCCCTCAAGGACGCGTCCTTCGAATTGCGCTCAGGCGAGGTGCTGGCTCTGCTTGGCGAAAACGGTGCCGGCAAGAGCACCTGCGTGAAGCTGCTGGCCGGCGTGTACCTCCCTACCGGCGGCCATATCGAAGTCGACGGCAAGCCTGTGGTCTTCCATTCGCCGCACGATGCCCAGGCTGCCGGCATCTCGGTCATGCACCAGCACCCCGGTCTTTTCCCGGATCTTTCGGTGGCGGAGAACATCTATCTCGGCCATATACCGCGCGACCGCTTCGGCGGCATCGACAACGCCGCCATGCTTGCCGGTGCGCGTAAGGTGCTGGCGACAGTCGGCCTCGACGTGCCGGCCGAAACCCGGCTCGGGATGTTGCGCACCTCTGAACAGCAACTGGTCGAGATCGCCCGCGCCCTGTCGCTCGACGCGCGGGTGCTGATCATGGACGAGCCGACGGCCGCCCTGTCGCAGCGCGAGGTCGAGCGGCTGTTCACCGTCGTTGCCGACCTGCGGCTGCATGGCGTGGCGATGATGTTCGTCGGCCACCGCATGGACGAGATCTTCCGCATCGCCGACCGCATCGCGGTGCTGCGCGACGGGCGCCTCATTGGCGTCAAGCCGAAGGCCGAGCTTGGCCGCGCCGCCGCCATCGGCATGATGGTCGGCCGCGAGGTGACCGACCTCTATCCGCAACGAAACCACGCAACCGGCGCGCTGGTGCTGGAGGCGAGGGGGCTTTCGCACGCCGGCGGCTTTTCCAACATCGACCTCAAGCTCCACGCCGGAGAGGTGCTCGGGCTCGGCGGCCTGGTCGGCAGCGGGCGGACCGAGATCGCGCGCGTGCTGTTCGGAATCGACCAGCCCGATGCCGGCGAAATCCTGATCGACGGCGAGGCTGTGCGCTTCGCATCGGCACGCGACGCCATGGATGCGCGCATCGCCTATGTCTCGGAAGACCGCATGGGCCAGAGCCTGGTGATGGATTTTTCCATCCTCGACAACGCGGTGCTGCCCGTCCTCGACAAGGCAGCCCGCTCCGGCTTCTACGGCACGGACCGCGCGATCGATCTGGTTTCGGACTGGCTGAAGCGGATGAAGCTTCGCTTTTCCGGCTACGCGCAGCCGGTGAAGGAACTATCCGGCGGCAACCAGCAGAAGGTGGTGCTGGCCAAATGGCTGCGCACCGAACCGCGTGTCCTCATCCTCGACGAGCCGACGCAAGGCATCGATGTCGGCACCAAGGCGGAAGTGCATGCGATGATCGCCGACCTTGCCGCGCAAGGCATGGCTATCATCCTGATCTCCTCCGAAATGCCCGAGCTCATCGGCATGTGCGACCGCATCATCGTCCTGCGCGAAGGCCATCGGACGGCCGAATTTACCAGGGGCAAAGCCACCCAGGAAAAGGTGCTGGAAGCAGCGACCAAGGCCGGCGAAAGCACCGACCGGGCAGCACAGCCTGCCAGCGAGGAGAAGAGAAAAGGACCGTTCGACATACTGAAGCGGCGGGAGTTCGGCCTGCTCGCCGCGATGCTGGCGGTGGCCATCCCGGTCACCATCATCAACCCGCGCATGGTGAGCGCGGCAAACCTGACCGCCGTGTCGATGGATGCCGCCCTGCTCGTGGTTGCAGCGCTCGCGCAGATGCTGGTGCTGATCACCCGCAACATCGACCTTTCGATCGCGGCGGTGATTGGCCTGTCGGCTTACATGGCGGCCAGCATGGTTCAGGCCTATCCGGGGCTCGACATCGGCATCGGCCTGATGACGGCATGTGCCGTCGGTGGTGTCGCCGGCCTGATCAACGGCCTCGTCGTCACCAGGGGAAAGATCCCGGCCATCGTCGTCACGCTGGCCTCGATGTCGATATTTCGCGGCTTCAACTCGATCTGGGCAGCCGGCGACCAGATCAGCGCCGACGAAGTCACGCAAGCCTGGCTCGACATGACCGGCCTGAAGATCGCCGGCGTGCCGCTGATCGTCATTATCGCGATCGTCATCCTGTGCCTGGGTTATGTGCTGCTCTATCGCACCGCCATCGGGCGCGAACTGTTTGCCGCCGGCTCCAATCCCGACGGCGCACGTCTTATCGGCATCCCCGTCGACCGGCGGATTCTGCTGGCCTTTGGCATGGCCGGCCTGCTCGGCGGCCTGTGCGGTGCGCTGTGGGCATCCCGCTATGCGACCATCGATGCCCGCGTCGCGCTCGGTTTCGAACTCACCGTGATCGCGTCGGCGGTGGTCGGCGGCGTCGCCATCCGCGGTGGTTCGGGCACGCTGCTCGGCATCATCCTCGGCGCGCTCACGCTGCTCGTCATCAAGAACGGGCTGACGCTGGTGCGCGTCGACCCGCTGTGGCTGCAGGGCGTCTACGGCCTGGTGATCCTGGTCGCCATCGGCATCGACACGTTCATCGTGCGGCGTGCCGAGCAGGCAAGACAGGCGAGGGCGCGGTGAGAAAGTTCCTCCGTTCGATCGACTTCTGGGATCTGCTGCTGGCGACCTCCTGCGTGGCCATCTTCCTCTACGCGGCGATCTTCGTGCCGAATTTCGTCTCCGGCTTCAATCTCTCGCAACTGGCCGCCAGCGCCTCGGAAAAGGCGCTGCTGATCCTGCCGATGACGCTGCTCATCATCACCCGCGAAATCGACCTGTCGATCGCCTCGGTGCTGGCGCTGACGTCCGTCGTCTTTGGCTTGCTGGTACAGGCCGGCGTGCCAACGCTTGCCGCAATCCCGCTGACGCTCGTCGCCGGCGGCCTGCTCGGCGCTTTCAACGGCTACCTGGTCTCGGGCCTTGGACTGCAGTCGCTGGTGGTGACGCTCGGCACGATGGCGCTCTATCGAGGTATTGGCTACATCCTGCTCGGCACCGGTTCGGTCAACATCCTGCCGCCCGCGGTCGTGGATTTCGGCATCAACAATCTGCCGGGCACCGAGATACCGTGGACCATCGTCCCCTTCCTGGCGCTGGCGCCGGTGTTTGCGGTCGTGCTGCAGAAGACGCCGACCGGCAAGCGCATCTACGCGCTCGGCGGCAGCCCCGAGGTGGCGCGCTATTCCGGCATAAACACGCGCCGGATGGTGCTGAACCTGTTCGTCGTCTCGGGCGTCGTCGCGGCGATAGCCGGCATCGTCTATACCGCGCGCCTTTCCAATGCCCGCGCCAACAATGCGCTCGGCATGGAGCTCGACGTCATCACCATCGTGCTGCTCGGCGGCGTCAGCGTCTTTGGCGGCAAGGGCCGCCTGACCGGCGTCATGCCGGCGCTGGTCCTGATCGCCATCATCCGCAATGTGCTGGCGCTCAACCAGATCGGTGGCGACGCGCAGGGGATGATCATCGGCCTGCTTCTGATCGGCTCGCTGCTGGTCGGCAATTACTGGCGCTCCACACAGGAGATGCTCAGCAGATCCCGCGCAATGCGCGAGACCAAGGGGTGATCTCGGGCCCCTTCCTTCAAGCCCGAATTTTAAACGGAGGAGTCACAATGAAAGCGTTTAGATTAGCCCTGCTCGCATCCGCGGTTCTGCTCGCGCCAACCTCGCTGGCGTTCAGCCAGGAATGCGCCAAGGAACCCGTAACGGTCGGTTTCCTGCCCAAGCTCGACACCGACCCCTACTTCAAAGTGGCCTTTGGAGGCGCACAAGAGGCAGCCAAGGAAATTGGCGGCACCGCTACGCAGGTCGCCCCATCGCAGGCGACTGCCGAGGCGCAGATCGAATTCATCAACAGCCTCGTGTCGCAGAAGGTTGGGGTCATCGCAATTGCCGGCAACGACGCCAATGCCGTCGCGCCTGCGCTGAAGCGCGCCGTTCAGCAGGGCGTCAGGGTGATTTCGTATGACTCCGATGTGGCCGCCGATGCCCGCGCGGCATTTGTCAATCAGGTCAAGGGCGACAGTCTCGCCGAGATGATGCTGGAAAGTGCATTCGCCCTCAGCGGCGGTGAAGGCGAATTCGCGATCCTGTCGTCGACGCCGACGGCGACCAACCAGAACGCCTGGATCGACTTCATGAAGGCGAAGATGGCTGCCGAGCCGAAGTTCTCCAAAATGAAGCTGGTGCAGGTGGCCTATGGCGAAGAAAGCGAACAAATCAACCAGCAGCAGGCGCTGGCGCTGGTCCAGGCGTTTCCCGATCTCAAGGTGATCATCGTCCCGGCAGGCATCGGCCTTCCGGCGGCCGCGCGTGCGCTCGAGGAGGCGGGCATGATCGGCAAGGTCAAGCTGACCGGCCTCGCGCCGGCTACTCTGATCTCGAAATACATCAAGGACGGGGCGGCCCAGGATATCTGGTGGAACGTCACCGATCTTGGCTATCTTACCTACCAGACGGCCCAGGCGCTTGCGCAGTGCAAGATCACCGGAAAGGAGGGTGAGAAGTTCACGGCAGGCAGGCTCGGCGAATACACGATTGGCGCCGGCGGCGAACTGATCCTTGGTCCAGCCAAGATCGTGACCCCCGAAAATCTGGCCGAGTTCAAGTTCTGATCCTTTGGAGTTCGAACTCCGCGGGGCGCCGGTCCAACCGGCGCCCTTCCTAAACCTCTCGAATGAAAACAGTGCGGGGGCGGCAATGAAGATATTGCTTGCGGGCGAAACCTTTGCGGCGACGACGTCGGTCGCCGTCGGTAGCGATGTGCTTACAAGTGCGACCTCGACAAATGGCGCGACGGCCTTCAATGCCGCGCTGGCCACTGAGGGCATCGCCGTCACGCAGATCGGCGGTGAGCGTTGCAGCGCGGAGTTTCCCTATGACCTCGATGGGCTCGCCCAATATCAGGCGGTGGTGATCTCCGACGTCGGCGCCCTGACATTGCTGGTGACGCCGGATGCCCGCGCCGGGCGTGTCGGCGTCAACCGCCTCGATCTGCTCAAAGCCTATGTCGAAGGTGGCGGCGGGCTGATGCTAGCCGGCGGCTATATGGGCTTTCAGGGCATGTTCGGGACGGCGCGGTTCCACGACACCCCGGTCGAGGACGTTCTGCCGGTCCGTTGCCTACCCTACTGCGACGGCATGGAGGTGCCGCAAGGCCTGCAGGCCTCCATCCTGCAGCCGTCACATCCGATTTTTTCCGGGGTGGAGGGGCCTTTGCCGCCGATCCTCGGCATGAACAAGCTGGAATTCAGGCGCGACGGTTCATCCCGGCTTCTGGCGACCTGCCACCACCGCGGCACCGACTGGACGCTCCTTGCCGTCGGCAGCCACGGCCGCGGCCGCACGATTGCCTGGGCAGCCGATATCGGCCCGCATTGGCTCTCGCAGGATTTTCTCGCATGGCCGTTCTACGGAAAACTGACGGCGAACATGGTCCGTTGGCTCGCCGGCAATGAATGAGAAAGCCGGACACCAGGTTTGACCACTGCAGTCCGCCTGCCGCTGCCTCCGATGCCGCGCGAGGCGCCGGTGACCAGCACCACCTTGCCGGCCAGGTCGAATTTCGGCGTGAACTCATTTGTCATGCAATTCCACCTTGTTCTTCAAATCGGACCGGCTGCCGTGTCGAACCGAATAGGCTCGCGTGAATTCGGCGCCCAGCAGAAATATCTCGGCCGAATAATAGACCCACAACAGCACGACGAGCAGGGCGCCGGCCGCGCCGTACGACGATGCGAAAGCGCTGGTTCCGATATACCAGCCAATCAGCGACTTGCCGATGGTGAACAGAAACCCGGTGACGACGGCGCCAAGGCCGACATCGCGCCATTGCAGACTGCGGTCGGGCAGCACCTTGTAGATCGCGGCAAACAGCAGCGCGATCAGGGCAAACGAGACAATCCCGTTGACCGCGCTCAGGATGATGGTGCCGAACGGCAGATAGGCGTTGATGACGTCTCCGAGCGCCGAAATCGCGGCGCTTACAACCAAGGACACCAGGAGCAGGAAACCGAGAGCGGCGACCAGGCCCAGGCTTGCAATGCGTGCCCGCACCAGCCGTGAGATCGTTGCTGCCCTCGGTTTGACTTTCCAGATTTCGTTCAGCGCCAGCTGCATTTCGCCGAACACGCCGGATGCGGCGACGAACAGCGTGACCAGCCCCAGAATGCTGGCAAGGGTTCCCGCTTCCTTCTGCGAAGCGTTTTCGATCGTCGCCTGCAGCAGCTCGGCACTTTGCGGTCCCATCAGGCCGGCGATCTGTGCCGAAAGGGCGAGTTGTGCCGCCTCGTGCCCGAAGGCCATGCCGGCGATAGCGACGACGATCAGCAGGATCGGCGCAAGCGAGGTCGTGGCATAAAAAGCTATCGCCGCCCCATGGCTCAGCGCATTGTCATCGATGAAGCCGAGGACGCTCTGCTTGAGGAGCCTCCAGCTCTCTGCTGCCAAATTCCACATGTGGGCCTCGCATGCTGTCAACAAACAAGTAGCGGCGGCGCAGCGCTGGGCGAGGGAGGGGCGCGAAGATCGCAACGGAGCGGCACGACAGGCCACGACAAGAACACCTCTTGCCCGAACACTTGCCAAGCGCCGGCCATCATGATGCCATGGCGCTGTGGAAGATTGCACGCTGGGTTGGGGTGGGCGATGTTGTTTCCAGGTGCAACAGGGCGCATAGGCGTGGCGTTTGCCGCGCTGCTTTTGTGCGCGCTGGTTCCTGCTCGGGGCGAGGAGCCGAAGGCGCTAAAAGGCGTCGCGCTCGTCATCGGGCAGTCCGACTATGAGCATGTCGGCAAGCTGCCCAATCCGGAAAACGACGCCCGCGCCATCGAGGAGATGTTCGACAGGCTCGGCTTCGAAACCGATGTCGCCGTCAATCGCGACGCGCGCAAATTGCGGCGCGACCTCGAAGGCTTCGTCGACGATGCCGAGGGTGCCGACGTCGCCATTATCTACTATTCCGGCCACGGCATCGAAGCCGGTGGCGAGAATTTCCTGGTGCCCGTCGATGCCGACATTGCGGCGCTCGAGGATGCCGGCGAGAAGCTGGTCCCGCTGTCGTCGATCGTGGCCGAACTGAAGGCCAAGGTGCCGGTCACCATCGTGCTGCTCGATGCCTGCCGCAACGACCCGTTTCCGCCGGGCACGCTTTTGAAACTCAAGCCGGGTGAAGCGGGCAAGCCGATCGGCGCCGGCGGCCTCGGCGATACCCGCAGCGTCGTGGCGTTAAAAGACAGCGCGCCGGCCAAGGGTTCGGCCGACGACAGCGGTTCTGGCAACGACAGCTTGGGCCAGGTCATCGGCTTTGCCGCCGAGCCCGGCAAGGTGGCGCTCGACGGTCCCGCCGACGGCAACAGCCCCTACGCGGCAGCCATATTGCGTCACATCGACACGATGGGCGGCGAGGAATTCGGCACTGTGCTGCGCATGGTCGGCGAGGAGGTCTATCTCAAGACCGGCGGCCGGCAGCGGCCCTGGGTCAATGAGAGCCTGCGCCGGCTGCTCTATTTCGGCACGCCCGCCGAGGTGCCGAAAGGCGAGGAGGGCGAGATCCTCACAGAGCGCCGCCGGCTGCTGCTGACGATCTCGACGCTGCCCGACCCGCAACGCCGCCAGATCGAGACGATCGCCCGCGACGGCGGCGTACCGATGGACGCGCTCTACGCCATGCTGAAGACGCTGGGCACCGAGACACCCAGGGATGCAGCCGAACTCGACACATTGCTGCGCGGCCAGACCGAGCGGCTGAAACAGGTACTGGCCGAGCAGGCGACGCTGAAGAGCCAGGATCCGGAAATCGTCCGGCTTTCAAAACTGGCCGAACAAGCGGTGCAGGAAGGCGCGCTGGAAGCAGCGCAGAAAATCCATGAACAGGCCAAGGCCCGCGTTGGCGAACTGTCGAAGACCGTCGACCGGGCTGAAGCCGACCTCAAGGCGCGTCGTTTCGAGTTTGCCGAGGTTTTCGGCGACAGCGCCAAAACCTACGAAATCTCCTTCAGCTATCAGGCGGCAGCCCAGGACTATGCCAAGGCCTATGAGCAGGTCGAGAAATGGGACGACCATGAAGCCTGGTTCTACAAGGCAGCCGAGGCCCAGGCGCTCTCCGCGCATGGTTCTTTCTCGGGCGACAACGCCTTTCTGGTGCAGGCGGTCGCTGCCTATGAAAAGGCGCTGACCTATGTGTCGCGCGAAAACAGCCCGCGGCAATGGGCGGCCACGCAAAACAATCTCGCCACCACACTGTCGACGCTGGGCGAGCGCGAGGCCGGCCGCGAAGACCTCGACAAAGCGGCAGCCGCCTTCGATCAGGCGCTGAGCGTCTACACGCGCGACGCCAATCCGGACGACTGGGCCTCGACGCTAGGCAATCTCGGCACCGTCTATTGGCGGCTCGGCCAGCGCGAGAACGGCACGACGTTGCTCGACAATGCCGTTGCCTCGTTCCGCGCGGCGCTCGAGGTGCAAGTGTCGAAAAAGCTGCCGCTCGAATGGGCGGCGACTGAGGATAATCTCGGCATCGTGCTCTCCGAACTGGGTGAGCGCCAAGCCACCAGCGACAGCTTTCGCGCCGCCATCGAAGCGCATCGCGCCGCGCTGACCGCATACCGCAGGGAGCGCGTGCCGCTCGACTGGGCGTTGAGCCAGGTCAATCTCGGCACGGCCTTGTTTCGCCTTGGCGAGCGTGAACAAGACGTACCGACGCTTGAGCAGGCCGTTGCCGCCTATCAGGCGGCGACGGAGGAAATGACGCGCGAGCGCGCGCCGGCGCAATGGGCGACGATCCAGAACAATTTGAGTTCGGCGCTGGAATCGATCGGCCAGATCAATGGCGACATTGCTACGCTTCAGCGTGCTCGGGAGGCGGCAGAGGCCGCACTGACGGTGTGGACGCGCGACCATGCGCCGGCCAGCTGGGCAAACGCCCAGTTGACGCTTGGCAATGCCTTGCAGCGTCTCGGCGCCAGGCAGGCCGGCAATGACGCGCTGCTCAAGGCGGTCGCTGCCTATGAGGCCGCACTTTCTGAATATCCGCGCGAAAAGCTGCCGCTCGACTGGGCTTCGTTGAACCAGAATCTGGGCTCGGTCTATGCGACGCTTGGCGATCGGGACACCGGCATCGACTATCTCCGGAAGTCGGCGTCCGCCTATCGCGAGGCCTCGCAGGTCTATACCGTCGCCGCCGCGCCGCTCGAATTCGCCTCAATAGAGCACAGTCTCGGCAACTCGCTGTCGACCTGGGGCGACCGTGCTCGCGACAAAGCGGTCCTTGAAGAAGCGGTCGCCGCCTATGATGCAGCGCTCACCGTGCGAACCAAGGAGAGCGCCCCGAAGGACTGGGCGAAGACGCAGTACCGGCTGGGCGCAGCACTTTCCATGCTCGGCAAGGCCGATGGCGGTTCGGACGAGGCGCTCCAGCGCTCGGCGGTGGCCTATCGCGCGGCGCTCGAAATGCAGAGCCGTGACAGCGACCCCGACGCTTGGGCGGCAACGCAATGGGGTCTCGGCCATGTGCTCCTGGTTCTGGGCGACCGCACGCAGGACGGCGAAGCGTTCAACCAGTCGGCGACGGCGCTTGAAGCGGCGCTGCCCTTCTACGACCTCGCCACGGTGCCGGAAGATCACGCCCAGCTGCAGAACGAACTCGGCAGCGCCTATTACTACCTTGCCGGCAGCGCCAATGACCCGTCGCTCTACCAGAAGGCGGCGGCCGCGCATGAAAAGGCACTGGCCGTCTATGCCACGCTGCCCGACCGCTCGCTCTGGGCTTCGGTCGAAGGCGACCTCGGCAATGTCCGCATGATGCAGGCAAACGCCAGTTCCGACCCGGACGCCATGGCCAAGTCTGTCCAGGCCTATGAGGCGGCACTGACAGTGATAAGCCGCGACAGGGATGCCGACGAATGGCTGCGCAACCAGACCAATCTGGCCAGCGCGCTTTCGACGCTGGGCTACTGGCGCGACGACGTTGCCCTGCTGAAGCGTTCGGCCGGCATCTATCGTTCGATCCAGAGCGTGCGCACGCGCGACCGCGCCCCCGAACGTTGGGCCAGCACGCAGGCAAGCCTGGCCAATGTGCTTGGCATGATCGGCGCGAAAGAGCCTTCGCCGGCTTTGTTCCACGAGGCGGTCGCCGTCAATCGGGCGTTGGCAGACCAGGTCGACCGCGACCGCGACCCCGAGCGCTGGGCGAGCCTGCAAAACGAGATCGGCTATCAGCTGACGCTCGCCGGCCGCGCCGAAAACGACGTCGCCAAAATCGAGGAGGCGGTGCCGATCCTGCGCGAGGCCATCGCCGTGCAGAAGAAGATCGGTTCGGTGCCGGGCATTGCGTTCACCGAGGACAGCCTGTGCGACGTGCTTACCGATCTGGGTGCTGCTCGCAAGCAGAAGGCAATGGCCGAGGAAGCGATAGCCGCCTGCCAGCATGCGCTCGTCATCTTTCGGGATGGCAAGATGGACGACCTTGCCGCCGGCTCCGCAAAGAACCTTGCCAAGGCACAAGCGTTGCTGGCCGAATTGCAATAGCGCACAGGAAAAGGTGGCCGCGACCGGTTTCGATTGGCAAAGGGTTGCCGTTCCCTGCTATTCCCGCTTCAAATCAAAAAAGCAGTGGACGTTTCCAGCATGACCAATGTCGCCTTGACTGGGCTTGCCCGGGATCTTGCCAAGCGCGCGGCGGAAGGCCGCCCGGTGCGCATCGGTGTCATCGGTTCGGGCGAGATGGGCACCGATCTGGTGACACAAGGCATGCTGATGCCGGGCATTTCGGTTTGCGCGATTTCGACCCGCCGGCCGCATACAGCGCGTGACGCCATCCGCATCGCCTATGGCGACGAGGCAATGGCAGCCGAAGCGGACAGCGCTTCGAAGGTCAGCCAGGCGATCGAGAGCGGCAAGATCGCAATCACCTCGAACGAGATGCTGGTCACCAATCCGCTCATCGATGTTGTCATCGATGCCACCGGCAAGCCCGGCGTCGCCGCCGATTTCGACCTGATGGCGATGCAGCACGGCAAGCATCTGGTGATGATGAATGTCGAGGCCGACGTCACTATTGGCTGCTACCTCAAGCAGCAGGCCGACCGGCTCGGCGTCGTCTATTCGGTCGGCGCCGGCGACGAGCCGTCGAGCTGCATGGAGCTGATCGAGTTCGCCTCGGCGCTCGGCTACACCATCGTCTCCGCCGGCAAGGGCAAGAACAACCCTCTCAACCACGACGCCGTTCCCGACGACTACCGCGCGGAAGCGCTGCGCCGCAACATGAATCCGCGCATGCTGGTCGAGTTCGTCGACGGCTCGAAAACCATGGTCGAGATGTGCGCCATCGCCAACGCCACTGGGCTGGTACCCGACGTTCCCGGCATGCACGGCCCCAAGGCCGACCGTGACGAGCTGGTCAAGGTGCTGATCCCGCGCGAGCAGGGCGGCATCCTGTCGAAGAAGGGCGTTGTCGACTATACCGTCGGCAAGGGCGTGGCGCCCGGTGTCTTCGTCATCGTCGAGGCGACTCATCCGCGGATCATCGAGCGCATGGACGATCTGCACATCGGCCACGGCCCCTATTACAGCTTCTTCAGGCCCTACCATCTGACCTCGCTGGAAGTGCCGCTGACGGCCGCCCGTATCGCGCTTTACGGCAAGCCCGACATGGTGCCGCTGCCGAGGCCGGTGGCCGAGGTCTGCGCCGTGGCCAAGCGCGATCTGGCGGCAGGCGAGACGTTCGACGCGATCGGCGAGACCTGCTACCGCTCCTGGACCATGACCGTCGAGGAGGCTCGCGCCCACCACGCCGTGCCCGTCGGCCTGCTCGAAGGCGGCAAGGTGCTGAAACCGGTGAGGAAAGGCGAATTGCTCACCGCCGACAATGCCGCGCCCGACCCGACGACCAGGCTATTCGCCTTGCGCCGGCTGCAGGACGAGATGCTGTATGGGGCGGGTTAGGTGCGGTGCAGAAACTTTGACGTCGGCGGGACAGCGCCCCTCTCTGTCCTGCCGGACATCTCCCCCACATGGGGGGAGATCGGACGTCACGCCGGCTTTCGCCAATCTCCAACATCGCAGTTCGTGAGCGGAGCGCCCAAACTGCCAATCTCCCCCCTTGTGGGGGAGATGTCCGGCAGGACAGAGGGGGGCGCGAAGGATCGCTACAGAGCGTTTGCTATTGCCCCTGAAACGCACGGCCGACCCACGCCTCGACAGCTGTTACTTCCCCAGCTCTACCGACCGCAGCCGCGCCGCTTCCACCGCCTCGGTGAGCAGGCGTGTCAGCCGGTCCTCGCCCATCAGTACTGCAAGGGCCGCAGCCGTGGTGCCGTTGGGGCTGGTCACCTGCTGCCTGAGCACGCCGGGCTCCTCGCCGCTTTCGGCGGCCAGCGATGCGGCGCCGTAGACCGTCTGCATGGCCAAGAGCTTGGCAGTCCTGGTCGGCAGGCCAGCCTTCTCGGCGGCCACGGTCAGCGCTTCGATGAAATGGAAGATATAGGCTGGACCGGATCCGGAGACTGCCGTCACCGCATCCATCAGGCCCTCGTCATCGATACCGGCCACTTGCCCGCTTGCCGAAAGCAGGTCGGCGACAAGGCGTTTGGTGTCCTCGGAAACCAGCCTGTTGGAAAACACCACCATCATGCCCTTGCCGATAGCCGCCGGCGTGTTGGGCATGCAGCGCACGATCGGCGCGCGGTCGCCGAGAATGCCTTCGAACGTGGCGACCGGCGTCCCGGCGGCGATGCTGAGGAAAGTGGTTCGGCCATCGTTGAAGCGGATGTAGCCAGCCGTCACGTCGCGGATCACCTGTGGCTTGACCGCAAGGACGACGAGGGCCGGCACGGCGTCCGCCGGGATGACGCCGGCATCCGCGGCAGCAGCGCAGCCCAGTGCTTCGGCACGCTTGCGCAACTCGGCATTGGGCTCGACCACGAACACCGCAGCCGGAGCGAGCTTGCCGGCTTTCAGCCAGCCCGAGAGCATGGCGTAGCCCATATTGCCGCAACCGGCGAGAACAAGCCTGATCGTCATCGAAGCTCTCCATTCGAAAGGTTGGCTTTGCCATAGACGTTCATGGGCGGACGGGGAAGCCCCTCTCGGACCTTGATCAGGGGCCGGGTTATGTCGCCGCTTTCGCCGCCTGATCGGGCTCGGTCGGTCCTGACCCGATCACTCTGGACGGCCAGGTTCGGCCCATCCCAGACTAAAAACAGGGATTGCAGACGAGGTGGGAGCGATAGCCTGGATTCTCCAACAGCGCACCAAAGCCGACAAGAAATCCTCCCCAACCAAGCACAACTGCCACGGCAACGACGCCGACTCCCATAGCCATCTTGCAAGCCGCCACGGCCCCTGAAGAAAAGCGCCATGGGCGTATCAAAGCAAGGATTGCGGTCCCTGCCAGCAGACTAAGCACCGGAACTCCGAAGAGCACAGCGTGCATCTCCAGCATCAGCGCAAACGGAGTGTCTGGCGTTATCATACGGATAGCCTCCCCCGAATTCTGACGGTGTTCAAGATGGCGACTTCATGAACAATGGAACGTCTGCCTCCAACCCTAACCGACATCCCGCCATTTTTCGAGTGATCGACCAATCGCGGGCGACGAACTCGATGGCATTGTCTTAAGGCGGGAAACGAGGTCTCTCAGCCGACCAAATTAACCTTTTATTTCCTATGCCTGTTTAGCATCGCTTAACCAGTGGGCGGTCGCTACGTCCCAGCCCTAGGGGAAAGCTCCAGGAACCATGGCTTACAGGGATAATCGTCAACACCGGAGGAACGAGCTGTCCTTGCTGTCGCTCGTCGAGGCAGTGCGCGACGAGGACGAAGCATCGCTGGTTTCGCTAGAGGACCGTGCAGGCGCGTCATGGCGCGAGGATGCCGCCACACGGCATCGTCTCGCCCGGTCGCGCCGCGAGGCGCGTGCCAGTCCGATCCTGTTGGCAGCCGCCGGCACAAGCCAGCTCCATCCTGATGGGCCGGAGGCCGCCACCATACTGACGGAAGAGCCTGCAGCTGCCGATGTATTGTTCGACCCCGCTGGCTCCGTTGGCGGCCGCGATGCCGGTCCCGCTGAGGACAAAGCGTACCGGGCAGCGCGTCGGGGTCCGATCGGTACCGTGTTGTCAGCGCTGCGCAGGCTCATGCCCGGCAGAGCGCCGGAGGAGATGGCGTCCGGCGAGACTTCCGCCGCGACAAATTCCGGCGCAGCGATGCCGCCTGCCTTCGATCTACAGCCGCTCTATGCCGGACAGCCACCTTATCCGCAGCAACCCACGCCGCAGCATTCGGCCTATACTCAGGCCTGGTCGAAGGAGGCAAATCAGGTTTCGGAAGCCGCCGATCAGCAAAGCCAGATCGAGGAAATCCGTGCCAGCCTGCGTGAATTCCGCGAAGCGGTTCGCGAGCTCACCGAAAACCGCACGCGCCGCTATTTCTAAGCGTCGAATAAAACATGCCGGTTTCGAGTTAGCGGCATGGGACGGCGCATTGACGGGATTGCCCGGCTCGATTTTCGTGAAAATGCCGCGCTGCATGTCCGCCCGGCTGCGCATGGTTCTGGGCAACGACATGCATAAAAGGTATCTGGAGTACGCCGCGGGATGCTTTAACGCGGCAGGCTTAGGCGATCGGCGTCGAGGGTGGTTCATGGCTGAGTTGATTGACGGAAAAAGCGTCGCCGAAGACGTGGTGCGGCGGGTCAAGGCCCTGGTCGCCGAACTGGCGGAAAAGGGCGGACGGCAGCCCGGCCTCGCGGTGGTCATCGTCGGCGAGGATCCGGCGAGCCAGGTCTATGTCGCCTCCAAATCCCGCACCGCCAAGGAATGCGGCTTCCATTCGGTTCAGCACACGCTGCCGGCCGAGACCTCCGAGCCGGACCTGTTGAAGATCATCGGCCAGCTCAACGCCGATCCGGCCATCAACGGCATCCTGGTGCAGCTTCCGCTTCCCGGCCATATCGATGCCGGCAAAGTCATCCAGACCATCGCGCCGGAGAAGGATGTCGACGGCTTCCACTTCATCAATGTCGGCAAGCTCGGCACCGGCGAGCTCGAGACCGCCTTCGTGCCTTGCACGCCGGCCGGCTCGATGCTGCTGATCGAACGGGTGCGCGGCAAGGATCTGTCCGGCCTCAATGCGGTCGTCGTCGGGCGCTCGAACATCGTCGGCAAACCGATGGCGAATCTACTGCTTGCCGCCAACTGCACGGTCACCATCGCACACAGCCGCACCAGGGACCTGCCGGCGCTTGCCCGCACCGCCGATATTCTGGTCGCAGCCGTCGGCCGGCCTGAAATGGTCCGCGGCGACTGGGTCAAGCCTGGCGCCACCGTCATCGACGTCGGCATTAACCGCATCGCCGCACCTGAAAAGAGTGAAGGCAAGGCCCGCCTCGTCGGCGATGTCGAGTTTGCCGAAGCAGCGAAGGCGGCCGGCGCCATCACGCCGGTGCCTGGCGGCGTCGGGCCGATGACCATTGCCATGCTGATGGCCAACACGCTAGCTTCCGCCTACCTCGCAGCCGGGTTGAAACGGCCTTCCTTCTGACCAGAGAGCAGCGTCCTTGCCGAACCTCACTGTTCCCTTAGAACGGCCGGTCACCAATGATCCCGTTCAGGGCGGCCGGCAGTTCGGGTTTCTGCTGGTCGACAAGTTCTCCATGTTCTCGCTGGCCGCGGCAATCGACACGTTCCGGTCGGCGAACCGGCTGCTCGGCCGCGATTTCTATGGCTGGACGACGGTGTCGGCCGACGGCGATGCCGTCATGGCTTCCAACGGCCTGCCGCTCAAGATCGACTACGCCGTTGTCGATCTGCCGCCGGTCGATATCCTTTTCGTCTCGGTCGGGCTGACGACGGAATTTCCCGGCAAGAGCAAGGTGCTGGCTGCGCTGCGCAGCTGGGGTCGGCGCGGCAATGCGCTCGGCGCGCTTTCGGTCGGCTCCTATCTGCTTGCCGAGGCAGGCCAGCTCGATGGCTATCGCTGCACTATCCATTGGGAAAACCGCGCCGGGTTCCTCGAACGCTTTCCGGACATCAACTGCACCGGCAACGTCTTCGAGATCGACCGCAAGCGCTACACCTGCGCCGGCGGCACCACCTCGATCGACCTGATGCTGGAGATCGTGCGCGGTGATTTCGGCTCGAGCCTCGCCAACGGCGTCGCCAACCAGTTCCAGCATGAGCGCATTCGCTCGGCCGGGGACCGCCAGCGCGTCGGCCCGGAACGCGACCTGACCGGCAAGTCGGAGAAGCTTCGCCGCATCGTCGAGCTGATGGCCGATCATCTCGACGAGCCGCTGTCGGCGGTGCAGCTCGCCAAGTCGGCGGGCCTGTCGGTGCGCCAGGTCGAGCGCCTGTTCCTGCGCCATCTCAGTGTGACGCCCGGGCGCTATTACATGCGGCTCAGGCTCGAGCGGGCGCGCGAATTGCTGCGCCAGACCAACATGCCGATCCTCGACGTGGCAATCGCCACCGGCTTCACCTCGCATTCCTATTTTGCCCAGAGCTACCGGCTGCAATTCGGCCGGCCGCCTTCCGAGGAACGCCGCACGACCTATTGAGGGTTTGGCAGAGAGGCGACGCAGCTTCGTACTCCGTCCGGGCTTGTGTCGCGACGCGGCGTCAAATAGCGTTCCGGCGCCGAGCGGCGGCGACTGACGGGGGAGATTTTTGATGGCGGGATTTGTGCGGAGCGTCGCTGCGGCGGCCCTGTTGCTCTGGACGACGGGGTTCGGTTTCGCCGCCGATCGCGTCATCGTCATTCTCGATGCCTCCGGCTCGATGTGGGCGCAGATCGACGGCAAGCCCAAGCTCGAAATCGCCCGTCAATCGCTGCGGAACGTGCTGCAATCGGTCCCGGCCGATGAGGAAATCGGCCTCATGGCCTATGGCCATCGCGAGAAGGCCAGTTGCGACGACATCGAACTCATCGTGCCGCCGCAGGCAGGCTCGGCAAGTGCGATCTCAGCCGCGGCCGACAGCTTGAAATTTCAGGGCAAGACGCCGCTGACCGCCGCTGTCAAGCAAGCGGCGGAAGCATTGAAATACACCGAGGACAAGGCGACGGTCGTTCTCATCACCGATGGCATCGAGACATGCAGCGGCGATCCCTGTGCGCTCGGCAAGGAGCTTGAGGCTGCCGGCATCGACTTCACCGTCGATGTCGTCGGCTTTGGCCTGACGGCTGCCGAAGGCAAGCAGGTCGCCTGCCTGGCCGATAACACCGGCGGCAAATATATCGAAGCATCGGATGAAAAGGCATTGCAGGACGCCCTCGTCGAGACCGTTGCGCCGCCGCCATCCGCTCCTGAACCGGCTGCCGCCCCGGAGCCTGCTCCCCAGCCGGCGCCTGCCCAGCCGGCGGAGTCCAATTTCGTGCCCACCGTCGTGCTTGCCGAAGGTGGCGATCCCGTCACCGACGGCAATGCCTGGGAGATCTATAAGGCGAATTCCGACGGCACGCGCGGCGATCCCGTCGCCACTGAGTACGGTGCCTACAAGGGCAATCTGGAGGCGGGCGACTATATCGTCGTCGCGCGCGCCGGCGAGGCCAAAGCCGAACAGAAAATCAAGATCGAGCCTGGCCAGGTCGCCAAGCCGCTCTTCACGTTGAATGCCGGCACGCTGGTTATCCACCCGCGGCCAAGCGAAGGGGCGGACGTTGACGGCGGCGCGGCGGTCGTGATCGCCTATCCAGGCGTCGACACCCTGCCGACCTACTATGGCGACACGAAAGTCGTGCTGCCGGCCGGCGACGAGAAGGTGACCGTCACGATCGGCCAGGGCGTGGTTACCGAGACGGTCCCGCTTGCCGCCGGCAGGGTCATCGACAAGGATATCATCGTCGGCGTCGGGCATGTCGTCGCCAACGCCTACTATGCTGCCGGTGGCGACAAGGCCGAGGGTTCTGGCGTCGGCTTCAAGGTGTTCCAGGCGAAAAAGGACATCGGCGGGACCAGGCAGGAGGTGACCTATGCCTACGGCCCCGACAGCAAGTTCGATCTGCCGCCCGACGATTATGTAATGGTCGCGACCGTCGATCTCGCGGTGGCCGAGCAGCCGTTCAGTGTCAAAATTGGCGAACATCAGGATCTGAAGATCGCCATGAACGCCGGCGTGCTGGCGATCACCGCGCCAGGGGCCTCGAAGATCGAGATATTCGAGGCCAAGAAGAACATCGATGGAACCCGCAAGTCGGTCGGCTACGCCTATGACCAGAAGTATCAGGCCACCTTGTCGGTTGGCGACTACGCGGTGGTTTCGGAGAAGTCGGACAGCAGCTCGAAGGAAGGCGCGGTAACGGTCAGGGCCGGCGCGCGAGCCGAGCTGACGGTTCAATAGATCCAAGGGAGAGCGGCCACCAGCCGCTCTTCCTCATGGCCGAAAAAGTCACGCCACGCCGAAGGCGCTCGCGCCATGGTCGGCGCGGCCCACCATCTGCCGGAACCCGGCGAAGAGCTCCCGGCCGAAGCCGAATTCATTGCCTATGAGGTCGCTGTCCGCGGGCCGGCGCAGTGCGAAATCGCCGGCCGGCACCAGCACCTCGAGCGTTCCGGCCTCGGCGTCGAGCCTGATAATATCGCCGTCATGAATCCTGGCGATCGGCCCGTCCTCCGCCGCTTCCGGCGTCACGTGGATCGCCGCCGGCACCTTGCCGGAGGCACCCGACATGCGCCCGTCGGTAACCAGCGCCACATGCTGGCCGCGGTCCTGCAGGATGCCGAGCACGGTGGTCAGCCGGTGCAATTCCGGCATGCCGTTGGCCTTCGGGCCCTGGAACCGAATGACGGCGATGAAGTCGCCGGTCAGCGACCCCGCCTTGAACGCCTCGTTCAGCCCTTGCTGGCTGTCGAACACCTTGGCCGGTGCCTCGATGATGCGCCGCTCCGGCTTGACCGCCGATGTCTTGATGACGGCGTGGCCGAGATTGCCTGAAAGCACTTTCAGCCCGCCGCTCGGCTGGAACGCCTTCTTGAACGGCGCCAGCACCTTCTCGTCGCCGCTCTGGCGCGGCGAGGCCTCGCGCACGACGCCGCCATCGGCGCCGAGCTTGGCCTCGACCGCGTAGGGGCGCAGCCCTTCGCCCCACACCGTCTGCACATCCTCATGTAAAATGCCTGCGTCGAGCAGTTCGCGGATCAGGAAGCCGAGCCCGCCGGCGGCGTGGAAGTGGTTCACATCGGCAAGGCCGTTCGGATAGACCCGCGCCAGCAGCGGCACCGCTTCCGAGATGTCGGAAATATCCTGCCAGGTAATGGCGATGCCGGCCGCCGCCGCCATGGCGATCAAATGGATGGTGTGGTTGGTCGAACCGCCGGTGGCGTGCAGGCCGACGATACCGTTGACGATCGAGCGCTCATCGATCATCCGCCCGGCTGGCGTGTAGGCGTTGCCGAGCGCTGTGATCGCCAGCGCCCGCTTGGTCGCTTCCCTGGTCAGCGCGTCGCGCAGCGGCGTGCCCGGATTGACGAACGAGGCGCCAGGCGTGTGCAGGCCCATGATCTCCATCAGCATCTGGTTGGAATTGGCGGTGCCGTAGAAAGTGCAGGTTCCCGGCCCGTGATAGGATTTGGATTCGGCTTCGAGCAGTTCGGCCCGCCCCGCCTTGCCCTCGGCATAGAGCTGGCGGATCTTGGCCTTTTCGTCGTTCGGAATGCCGGTCGTCATCGGCCCGGCCGGGATGAAGACCGCCGGCAGATGACCGAAGGTCAGCGCCGCGATCACCAGCCCCGGCACGATCTTGTCGCAGACGCCGAGATAGACGGCGGCATCGAACATGTTGTGCGACAGGCCGATCGCCGCGGCCATGGCGATCACGTCGCGCGAGAACAGCGACAGCTCCATTCCGGGCTGGCCCTGGGTTACGCCGTCGCACATCGCGGGCACGCCGCCGGCCACCTGGGCGATGCCGCCGGCCTCGCGGGCCGCGTCCTTGATCAGTGCCGGAAACGTCTCGAAAGGCTGATGCGCCGACAGCATGTCGTTATAGGAGGTGATAATGCCGAGGTTCGGCACCCGGTCGCCGCCAAGCGCCACCTTTTCGGAAGGACTGCACACGGCAAAGCCATGGGCCAGGTTGCCGCAGGACAGCACGGCCCGGTTGGCGGTGCGGTTCGAGGCTTCGGCGATGCGGCCGAGATAAGCCTCGCGACCGGGCCTGGAGCGCTCACGGATGCGCTGGGTGATGGCTTCGATGTCGCGTCTTGCGGTCATGGCGGTCGGTCCTTTCAGGCGAGGTCCCGCAAACACCTTCCGGCTGTTGCCGGGACCTGCAGCCAAGTTGAGATCAGGGTGCCCAGAAAACCTCTACGGGCTTTTGAGTTGCATCGAGCACGGCGCGAATGGGCTTTCGTGTTCCAACTCCAAGCGCGGCCTCGAATGCGGTGCGTTTTTCCGCGCCCTCGATATGCAGCGCGATGAAGCCGGCATTGATGATCCGCGCCAGTGACAGCGTCAGCCGCGGCTCGCCGGCGCTTGCCGCGTGAACCGGAAGCACGATCCTTTGCGACGACGGATCGAGCAATCTTGCCAGGTTGTCGGCATCCGGAAAGAACGAGGCGGTGTGGCCATCAGTTCCCATGCCGAGCACAACAACATCGAGGGGCCAGGGCAGCACTTGCAGCGTCTCACTGTCGGAGACCGCTGCGCCCGCGATAGTTGCCGCAGCGTGGTAGAGCGGCACGAAATTCGCGGCGGCGGCCGCGTTCTGCAGCAGGTTGGCGGCAACCAGACCGGCATTGGAGCGCGGCGACGAGGGCGGCACGAAGCGCTCGTCGACCAATGTTATCGTCACCTTTTCCCAGGCGATAGGAACGGTCGAAAGCGCCGCGAAGAATTTCGCCGGCGTCGTGCCGCCCGAGACTGCAAGCAGTGCCGTGCCGCGCTCGGCGATCGCCTTTGACAGGCGGCCGGCGACGTGGCCGGCAAGCGCTGTCGCCAACTCCTGGCGTCCGGCAAATTCGTGCCAGTTGTAGGCGCCGCCTAATTGCTCTCGTGCCATGTCCGCCCATCGCGTTCGATCAGCGCAATCGAGGCCGAGGGGCCCCATGTGCCTGCGGTGTAGCCTTGCGCCTCTTGCCTTCCGCTTTCCCAGGCGTCCTGGATCGGGTCGATCCATTTCCACGCAGCCTCGACCTCGTCGCGGCGCATGAACAGCGTCTGGTTGCCACGGATGACGTCCATGATCAGCCGCTCATAGGCATCGGGCGCGCGGCCGTCGAAGGATTGCGCAAAACTCATGTCGAGCGGGATCTGGCGCAGCCGCATGCCGCCCGGGCCCGGATCCTTGATCATGATGAACTGCTTGACGCCTTCGTCGGGCTGCAGCCTGATGACCAGTTGGTTGGCGGAGATCGGCCCGGCGCTCTCGCCGAAGATCGAATGCGGGATTGGCTTGAATTCGATAACGATCTCCGAAACGCGGGTCGCCAGCCGCTTGCCGGTGCGGAGGTAGAACGGCACGCTGGCCCAGCGCCAGTTGCCGATCTCGGCCTTGAGCGCAACGAAGGTCTCGGTGTTGCTGTTCTTGCCGAGTTCCTCGACATAGCCCTTCACCGGCCCGCCGGCCGAGGCGCCGGCACGGTATTGCCCACGCACCGTGTGCTTGGGCGCTTCGTTGCCGTTGATGCGTTTCAGCGCCCGCAGCACTTTCAGTTTTTCGTCACGGACGGCATCGGCGTCCATCGACGACGGCGCCTCCATGGCGACGAGGCAGAGCAGCTGCAGCATGTGGTTCTGTACCATGTCGCGCAACGCGCCAGCCTTGTCGTAATAGGTGACGCGGTCTTCCAGGCCGACCGTCTCGGCCACGGTGATCTGCACATGATCGACATTGGCGGAATTCCACAACGGCTCGTAGAGCGCGTTGGCGAAGCGCAGCGCCATCAAATTCTGCACCGTCTCCTTGCCGAGATAGTGGTCGATGCGGAAAATCTGGCTTTCATGGAAATCGTCGCCGACCAGGTCGTTGAGCGCGCGCGCCGAAGCGAGATCGCGGCCGATCGGCTTTTCCAGCACGATCCGCGAATTCGGCGTGATCAGCCCGTGCTCCTTCAGCTTGTGCGAGATGTCGCCGAACAGCGCCGGCGCCACCGCCAGATAGAAAGCGCGGATGTGTTCGCTGTCGCCGATCGCCTTCTTCAGCCTGTCGAAGCCGGCACCTGTGGTTGCGTCGGCCGGGACATAGGAGAGCCGTGCGAGGAACGTTTTCAGTTCCGTGGCGTCGATATCTTCCGGTTTCACATGATCGGCAATCGCCTGCCTGGCGAAAGACTGGAATTCCTCATCGGTCATCTTCGAACGTGATGTGCCGATTATGCGCGTCGGCTCGGAAAACTGGTGGTCGCGCTGCCGGTGGTACAGTGACGGCAGAAGCTTGCGTTCCGACAGATCGCCGGTGCCGCCGAAAATGATAAAGTCGAAAGGGTCGACGGGGATGATCTGGCTGGTCATGGTCTGTCCGCTCTGACGCCGGTCGCGATAACGCGGCTGATATAATCTAATCGATTTAAACTTGCCAGTGTCATTGCGTCACATCCGCGTGTGCTCTTGACACCGGCTCTGGCCGGAGGCTTGTCGGCAAGCGATGCTTCCGGGAGCGTTCGCAGGTGCAGCATAGAGCGGGATCAAGGCGAAAGCCAAAGGAGAAATCGGCAATGGACACACATCTTTCGATGGCCATGGCCAAACGCGTCGTCGATCGTCTTCAACGATGAGTGAGAAAGGCATGCGCCTCCAAAACAAGGTCGCCATCATCACCGGCGCTGCCTCGGGCTTTGGCGAGGGCATGGCCAGGCGCTTTGCCGAGGAGGGCGCGCGGGTCGTTGTCGCCGATCTGAACGCCAAGGACGCAGAGCGCGTCGCCGGCGAGATCGGCGAAAAGGCGATCTGGACCCAGACCGACGTCTCGCTGCGGTCCGAATTCGACGACATGGTCCATGCTGCAATGAGTGCTTTCGGTCGCATCGACATCATGGTCAACAATGCCGGTTACACCCATCGCAACGGTGACATGCTGGAAGTCGACGAAGCGACCTTCGACCTGATCACGTCAGTCAACATGAAGGCAATCTACAACGCAGCACTTGCCGTGGTGCCGGCCATGGAGCGGCAAGGCGGCGGCGTCATCCTGACGACGGCTTCCACGGCCGGTATCAGGCCGCGGCCTGGTCTCACCTGGTACAACGCATCGAAGGGCTGGGCGATCACCGCGACCAAATCGATGGCGGTGGAACTCGCGCCAAAGAACATCCGTGTCAACTGCCTGTGCCCGGTCGCCGGCGAGACCGGCATGCTTGAGAAATTCATGGGCGCCGACACACCCGAGATCCGCGAGAAGTTCCGCGCATCGATCCCGCTCGGCCGGCTTTCGACGCCGCTTGACGTGGCCAATGCCGCGCTTTGGCTCGCATCGGATGAAGCAGCTTTCATCACCGGCGTGGCGCTGGAAGTCGACGGCGGCCGTTGCATTTGAACCCCTAGGCCATCCGGCGACAGGCGGCTGATGGCGAGCGATCCGAGCCGCGATCGCTCTGTCTGTCCTACGCCCCGGTTTTGACGTAGCTCTTGTAGACCCAGCCGCGCTTGCCGTTGTAGACGATCTGGCACCACTGCTTGCAACTCATCACTTGCACCGAGGTCTTGGCCGGCACGGTGAGAATGGCGGCCGCATTCTTCTTTGGGCCGGTGCGCATGGTGACGGATCTCAGGATGCGTCCGGTACCGGCAGTATTGGTTTTTCCGGATTTTGCCTTGGTGCTGTTGTCGTCTTCGCTCGCGGACTGCGTCGGCAGTTGCGGCTTGGGTGTGGGGATGGCAGCGGTCTGCGCACCGTCGGGCCCTGTGTTTTTCGTCGAGCTGCCGGGAGCCGCCACCTTGGCAAACAATGCCGCAGCGTCGGGTTTCGCTGCCGGATCGGCGAATGCCACCGAAGCAGACGATTTATCGGCCGCCTGATCGGTCTGGCTTGCCAGTTGGTCGGATGCTGCTGTGGCGGCGGCCGATGCCGTCTTTGGTCCCGTCCAGCGGGGATCGTTGGGAGCCAGCGCCGGTATGTCGGCTTCCGCCGCGGCCACCGCCGGGGAAACCGCGTCGGCCTTGCCCGTCGTCCGCGGCGCCGCAGCGACCTTGGAAGGCATGATCTTCGTCGTCTTGACCGGAATGGTCGGAACGGTCTGCTCAGGGCTCGCCGCCGCCTGTCGTTCATTGGCCGGCAAGGCCAGCCACAGCGCCACTGCGGCAACGCCGAGCAGTGCTGCCGTGCCAAGCGCAGCGATCACGAGATGCGCGTTCGACCGGACCCCGTGCCAGAACGTCGGCCGCATATCGTAACCGAATTGCATCGCAAGGCGCCGTCGTTCCGGCGCACCGAAACTGAAGGGCTCTCTCACACTTGCCACCTCCATTTGCGGGCCGATGTTCTGACGACCGATGCCGGAGAGCCGGCATTTCGATCGGCATCGTTCCCAAACCAAAAGCGGGCAGGCCCGCAAAAATTCCCCGTTCAGCTGCCCACGAGCATCATCTTTCGCCCGCGATTGTGGCATCACTGCGCCCTTGGCGGGGATTCTGCGCCCTGGTTAAGGATTCTGCAACGCCTGGTTAAATCCTGTCCCGCAACGCGTACCAGTTGAGCGCAAGAAAGAGCAGTGGCGCGCGGAAACGCCGGCCGCCGGGGAAAGGCGGAATCTTCAGATCCTCGATCAGCTTCAGCCGGTCGCGGTTGCCGGCGACCGTCTCGGCATAAAGCTTGCCGAAAAAATTGGACAGCATGACGCCGTGGCCGGAATAACCACCGACCGAGATCACATTGGGCATGACTTCGCGCACGAACGGCTTTCTCGGTACGGTGATGCCGACATAGCCGCCCCAGCCATGGGTGATCTCAATGTCCTTCAGTGCCGGATAGATCTCGGCGATCTGCCGGCGGATGTGGATGTGAATGTCCTTGGGATCGTTGACTGCGTAGATCTCGCGCCCGCCAAACAGCAGCCGCCCATCCTTCGATTTGCGGAAATAGCGCACGACGAAGCGCGAATCGTCGACCGCCTCGCCACCCGGCAACACTTTGGAATCGGCGCCCAGCGGTACCGTTGCGCCGATGAATGAGCCGATCGGCATGATATGCGAAGCACTCACCGGCTCGAGCGTGCCGCCATAGGCGTTGACCCCGATCAAGCACTTCCCGGCGATGATCGTGCCCTTCGGCGTCGTCACCCTCACTTTGCCGCCGCCGGAGGTGATGCCGGTCGACGGTGTCTGCTCGAAAAGCTTTGCGCCGGCCTGTGCCGCGACTTTTGCGGTGCCGATCACCAGCTTCAGCGGATGGATGTGGCCGGTGCCCGTGTCGCGGGTGCCGCCGAAATAATGCGTCGAGCCGAGCCGCTCGGCTGTCTCCGCGGCATCCATGAATGAGATGTGCGGATAGCCGAACCGGCTTGCCATGATCTCGGCATGCGCCTTGTAGTCGTCGACATAGCGCTTTTTGTGCGCCACCGACATTTGGCCGGGCATATAGTCGATCTCGATCTGGTGCACCGCGGCGAAGTCGAGGAGATGCGCCTTGGCCTCTTCGGCCAGGTCGAACAGCGCCTTGGCGCAGGAAAAGCCGTATTCCGCTTCCAGCTCCTCTGCCCAGGCCCGCTGTCCGGTGCCGAGCTGGCCGCCATTGCGGCCCGATGCGCCGTCACCGAAACGATGCGTTTCGATAAGCACGACATCCGCGCCTGACTTGGCGAGATGAGCCGCAGCCGACAGGCCGGTAAAGCCGCCGCCGACGATCACCACGTCGCATGTCCGGTCGCCGTCGAGCGCCGGATATTCGGGCCTTGGTCCGGCCGTGTCCTCGTACCAGGAGCGGCCGGGGGAGATTGGGGATTGGTAAGTCATGATGCTCGGCTAGGGGAGTAGGGGAGTAGGGCAGTAGGGCAGTAGGGCAGTAGGTGTCTATTCAGCCGACAGCTTGCGGATGAGAAGCCGCAAGAGCTTTCCTACGCTCTCGCTGTGAGGCATCAATGATTCGACTGCCTCGCGAGAGGTAATTCCAACCCGTTGCGCGATTAGAAGGTGTGTCTCCAGTTCCTTGAGTGATCCCTGGGCGATCCTGAGAAACTGCTGGTAGGAAGCTCGGCTTTCTCGGCCGTAACCCTCGGCGATGTTGGCTGGCACAGACGTTGCTGCCCGACGCACCTGACCCGTCAGCCCGTAGAGCTCGTCCTTCGGCCAGGTCCTTGTGACTTGGGAGATTGCAACCGTTAGGTCCATGGCTTGCTGCCAGACGATCAGATCCCTGTACGATGCGATCTTGTCCGTCATCCTTGCCCTACTGCCCTACTGCCCTAACTGCCCTACTGCCATATTGCCCTACTCTCCTACTACACATTCAGCAGCAAATACTCCCGCTCCCATGGGCTGATCACTTCCATGAAGGTCTCGAATTCCGCCCGCTTGATCGCCGCATAAGTCGCTGCGAAGGATTTGCCGAGTAGGGCGCAGAGTTCCTCGTCGGCCTCGAACAGGTCGACGGCTTCGAGCAGGCCGCGCGGCAGGTCGATCTCATCCTCATTGGCGGTCGTCAGTACCGGCGGATCGGCCTTGATCTTATTGGTCATGCCGATCAGCCCGCAGGCGAGCGATGCGGCCAGCGCCAGATAGGGATTGGCGTCGGAGGAAGGAATGCGGTTTTCGACGCGCCGCGCTGCCGGGTCGGAGCGTGGCACGCGAAAGGCCGTGGTGCGGTTGTCGTAGCCCCATTTGTTGTTGACCGGCGCCGAGGCCGCCTGCGTCAGCCGCCGGTAGGAATTGACGTAGGGCGCAAACATCACCAGCGCGTTCGGCACATGTTTCTGCATGCCGCCGATGAAGTGGAAGAAGGCCTCGGTCTCCGAGCCGTCCTCCGCGGAAAAGACGTTCTTGCCGGTCTTCTTGTCGATGATTGACTGATGGATATGCATGGCCGAACCGGGCTGCCCCTGGATCGGCTTGGCCATGAACGTGGCATAGATCTCGTGCTTCAGCGCCGCCTCGCGGATGGTTCGCTTGAACATGAACACCTGGTCGGCGAGCTCGATTGGATCGCCGTGACGCAGATTGATTTCGAGTTGGCCGGCGCCCTCTTCGTGGATCAGCGTGTCGATCTCCAGGCCCTGGCTTTCGGAGAAATGATAGATGTCGTCGATCAGTTCGTCGAATTCGTTGACCCCGGCGATCGAATAGCCGGCGCCGCCGCCGATCGGCCGTCCGGAGCGCCCGACTGGCGGGGTCAGCGGGTAGTCCGGATCGGGGTTCTTGCGCACCAGGTAGAACTCGATCTCGGGCGCCACCACAGGTCTCAGCCCGCGTCTGTCATAGGCGGCAAGCACGCGCTTCAGAACGTTGCGCGGTGTGAACTCGACCGAGCGGCCGTCCTGGTGGACGAGGTCGCAGATGACCGCCGCCGTCGGGTCCTCCTCCCACGGCACCACCGTCAGCGTCGAGAGGTCAGGCATCAGCTTGAGGTCGCCATCGTCCTCCGGATAGTGGAAGCCGTTGCCGTCCTCCGGATAACCACCCGAGATCGTCGTCATGAACACCGCCGAAGGCAGGGCAAGCGAGGTGTTGGAGGTGAACTTCTTCGACGGCATCATTTTGCCGCGCGCAACCCCGGCCTGGTCGGGCGTGATGCATTCGATGTCTTCGATGCCGCGCCATTCCAGCCAGGCGCTGACTTCCTTCCAGTTCTTGACGCCACGTTGGTTTTTCACGAAGGCAGGCGTGCGGGCGCGTCCTCCGCGGCTCGACGGACGGACTTCCTTTTTTGCAGGCGGCATCAATCACCAGATTTGTTGCAGATTGTGGAGTATAGCCGTTGCCGGCGACCAAAGGGAAGGGGAGCCGGCTGGCGTGCGCCTCGATTACCGGGGGAACACAACGACTTCCGGATAAAAACATCCTGGTCTAGGGTCGGCGTCCCGCAACGCCGCAATTGAAGACGCCGAATGCAACACAGCTGCAAACTGACGACGATCGGCTTCGACGCCGACGACACGCTGTGGCAGAACGAACAGTTCTTCCGCATGACCGAGAAGCGCTTTGCCGCGCTGCTCGCCGACCACGCCGAGGAGGACTGGATTTCGGCAAGATTGCTGGAGGTCGAGAAGCGCAACCTCGCGGTCTACGGCTTCGGCATCAAGGGATTTACGCTGTCAATGATCGAGACGGCGATCGAGGTCACCGAAGGCCACGTGCCTGCCTCAACCATTGCCGAAATTCTCGCCGCGGGCCGCGAGATGCTCAGCCATCCGATCGAGCCGCTTCCCTATGCGCGCGAGACCGTGGAAAAGCTGGCCGGCGCCTACCGCCTGGTGCTGATCACCAAGGGCGACCTCTTCGACCAGGAACGCAAGCTCGCGCAATCCGGACTGGGCGAGCTGTTCCATGCGGTCGAAATCGTCAGCGACAAGAGCGCTGCCACCTATAGCCGGATCTTCAGCCGCTACGGCGATGGCCCGGAAAAGGGCATGATGGTCGGCAACTCGCTCAAATCGGACGTCGTGCCGGCAATCGAAGCCGGCAGTTGGGGCATCCACGTGCCGCATGAACTGACCTGGGTGCTGGAGCATGTCGAGCCGCCGGTCTCAGCACCGCGCTTTCGCCAGATAGCCAATCTCGGTGAACTGCCGGGCCTGATCGAGCGTATCGGCGAGATTGATTGATCAGGTCTGCAGTCGACGCGTCGCGGTAGAGGTCAGTTGCGGCCGAGCCCGACCAGCCGGTCGATCACCGGCTGCAGCCGTTCGGTGGTGATCGGCTTGACGACCACCGCATCGATGACGCTCGACAGGCCCAGGGTCTCCGGAGTGCCGGTCTTGACTGAGAGCAGGATCACCAACGGAAGCGATTTGCCTGACGCCCTTCGCAGCGCATCGATGCCCGACAGCAAGGCGTCGCAGTCACCGTTCTCCGCTCCGCCGTCGAGAACGACAGTGCCGGGAATCAGCGCGTGCAAGGCCTTTGCCGCGGTTTCGGGAGTTTCCGAGATCGGTTTGAGGCCGGACCGCTCAACGATCTTTGAAACCACGACCCGGTTGATCGGTGATTTTCCGACCACCAGCACCCGCGAGAAATCTGGGAGCATCCGCGTCTCCACGCCCCGGCTAACGAACGCCGCCTGCTTTGCAGTCTCGATTTCGCGATTCGCTGGGCACATGGCGGGGCAGGCCGTTGTTCAGTGTTTCAATGCAGGGTTGAAACTTGAGAGGTAATTGGCGTGAGATCGCTGCTCATGTCAAGCTGAAATGGCATATCAGGAGAATATCGCAAGAAACATTAAAATTAAAATTAAGTGCTTTTCTTTGCCGCCGCTCGAAAGGAGAAGTCGCCATTACAACTGGGCAGGCTTCAGCGAAGTTTGGCTGTGCAGCGCGAACGCATCAACTCGCAGCCGTAGCCGGATTGAAGCAGGTTGGATGAAGGCGAGGCAAGTCTGTCGCGAGCTTGTCGCATCGCCTCGCTGGACTATCCTTCCTCGTTGGCTAAGCACGTCTCTTTGAGCGACGGGAGATGACAATGGAACTCGTGACTCATAAGAAATTTAAAAACGGCCGGTTGATGCCATGGGGAAAGGGTACGGTCGTTACCGGCGCAAAGGGGTTTGTCTACCTTTCCGGAAATACCGCGACGGCCGAGGACTACGATCCGATCGGCAAAAGCGGCGGCGGCGCCATTGGCGACGCGGCAGCACAGTGGCGCGCAGTTCTCACCAACATCAAATCAGATCTGGAGGAGCTTGGCAGCGCGCTCGAGCATCTCATCCGGCTGACCTTCTTTGTTAAGGGGCCATTTCCCGATGGCGGCGTTCTGAGCTCCCCCAATTTCCGCTTGGACGTCTTGGACGAATTCTTTGCGGTGCACTGCCCGAAGCACTGCAGCTACAACAACCCGCCGCCCTCGGAAGTTATTGGAGTTGCAGCGCTTGCTCAGTCTGATCTTGTCATTGAAATCGTTGCATTAGCAGCTCTGCCGGACTAGGCAGAGCCGCAGCCTGCGAGGTGCGATAGCATGCGTTCAAAAAGGCGCGGTGCGGTAGAATTCATTAGTCGTGGCTCCGCTGTGTGACGATGACCGGGATCAGCAGATCGCCCCAGTTGCCATCGCCGCCATGGTGACGTGCCGAGCGCACCAGTTCGACCGAGACGCCGGCCTCGACCGCCTTCATCACCGACTGATTGAGCCTGTGCAGATCGTTCGCCAACATGCGAATGGTCGCCTGCTGGTCGACATTCATGCTGGTGGCTTGCTCTTCGGCCCGTTCCTTGACGCGGCTTATCGATGCCATTGGTCTTCTCCTTGTGTTGTCATGCCCGTTTGGGCGTTCCCTCTGTTTGTCTGCTATTCCGCTATTCCGCTGCCGGCCTGAATTGGGCGTGCTCGGTCGATCCATGCATGGCCGTGGTCGAAGACTGGCCACCGGTGATCGCCATCGAGACGGCGTCGAAATAGCCGGTGCCGACCTCGCGTTGGTGCTTGGTGGCAGTGTAGCCATTGGCTTCCGCGGCGAATTCCGCCTGCTGCAGTTCCGAATAGGCAGCCATCTGCCGCTCCTTGTAGCCGCGGGCGAGCTCGAACATGCCGAAGTTGAGCTGGTGGAAACCGGCCAGCGTAATGAACTGGAACTTGTAACCCATGGCGCCGAGTTCCTTCTGGAACTTCGCAATCGTCGCGTCGTCGAGATTCTTCTTCCAGTTGAAAGACGGCGAGCAATTATAGGCAAGCAGCTTGCCGGGATGGTGCTTGCGCACACCCTCGGCAAACGTCCTGGCCTGCGCCAGATCGGGCTTGGAAGTCTCGCACCAGATCAGGTCCGCATAGGGCGCGTAGGCGACGGCGCGGGCGATGCAGGGCTCGATGCCATTGCTGACACGATAGAAGCCCTCCGCGGTGCGGCCGGCGCCATAATCGACGAAGGGCTGGTCGCGCTCATCGATGTCGGAGGTCAAGAGCTGTGCCGCTTCCGCATCGGTGCGGGCCACGACCAGCGTCGGCGTGCCCATGACGTCGGCGGCAAGCCGCGCAGCGTTGAGGTTGCGGATGTGTGCAGCGGTCGGGATCAGCACCTTGCCGCCGAGGTGGCCGCATTTCTTCTCCGAAGCCAGCTGGTCCTCGTAATGGACGCCGGCCGCACCCGCCTCGATGAATGCCTTCATGATCTCGAAGGCGTTGAGCGGCCCGCCGAAGCCGGCTTCGGCATCGGCGACGATCGGCGCGAACCAGGTGTCGACCGACAGCCCCTTGCCTTCGGAAGTCTCGATCTGGTCGGCGCGCTGCAAGGTGCGGTTTATGCGCTTGACCAGTTCGGGCGCCGCATTTGCGGGATAAAGCGACTGGTCCGGGTACATGGCGGAAGCGGTGTTGGCATCGGCGGCGACCTGCCATCCCGACAGATAGATCGCTTTCAGCCCGGCCCGCACCTGCTGCATTGCCTGGTTGCCCGACATGGCACCGAGCGCGTTGACGAAATCCTCTTCATGGATGAGCTGCCACAGCCGGTTTGCCCCCATTTCGGCGAGGCTCTGCCGAATCTGCACCGAGCCGCGCAGCCGTCTCACGTCCTCTGGCGAATACGGCCGTTCGATGCCATCGAAGCGCCCTTGGGGCGCCGACGGGACAAGGTTGTAAAAATCGGTCATTGGTCACTCCAGGCTGGCTTTAATGCCGGTTTCGGAAACGCCGTACAGAAGGAATATGTGCGCCGTGTGCGTGACATCATTTACATGTCGGCACTAGGCAAGCGAGACAAACTCCGAAATTGGCCATAAAATAAGAGAAAACCTGTGTTGTGTTTGACTGATGAGAGCTGTAAATTTGTCATGATTGTAAACGCCGCCATGCCATCAGCGGATGTAAATTCTTGTCAAGGACAGTCGATTGGCCGACCATAAAATCTTTGCCGGGCCGCGCATTCGTCGCATCCGCAACGCCAAGGGCCTGACCCAGACGGCGATGGCCGAAGGGCTCGGCATCTCGCCGTCCTATCTCAATCTCATCGAGCGCAACCAACGGCCGTTGACGGTGCAACTGATCCTGAGACTGGCGTCCGTCTACAAGGTCGACCCACATGAATTGCAGGGCGAGGCGAGGGGTTCGGTCGCCGATTTGAAGGAAGTGTTTTCAGATCCGTTGCTGGCCGGCGAACTGCCAGGCGACCAGGAACTCATCGAGCTTGCCGAGGCGGCGCCCAACGCTTCCGCCGCTGTGATAAAGCTGTTTCGCGCCTATCGCGAGCAGGCCGCGCGGCTATCCGATCTCAACGAGCTGCTCGCGCGTGAGGGCAAAGCCACCGCACTCTCCGGCGCCCGGCTGCCGATCGACGAGGTGCATGAGATTTTCGAACGCCGGCCGAACCATTTTACCGCGCTCGAAGAGGAAGCCGAGGCATTCACGTCGGTGCTCGATCCCGGCGACGATCTGTTCAGTGCGTTGAAGGCTTGGCTGCGGCGTGAATTCGGCGTCGTCGTCAAAGTACTGCCGGTCGCCACCATGCCCAACTGGCGCCGTCGCTATGACCGTCACTCGCAGCGCCTGTTCCTGTCCGAGCGCCTGTCGCCATTCGATCAGCTGCGCGAGGTGGCTATGGAGGCCTGCCTGATCCGCATGAGCGTTGCTGTCGCTGTCGAGATCCAGGCGCTGAAGCTGGCCACGGACGAAGCCCGCCGGCTCGCCCGTTTCGAGCTCGGCCGCTATGCCGCGCACGCGCTGATGATGCCCTATCAGCCTTTTCACGCCGCTGCGGTCCGCGCCCGCTATGACATCGACATGTTGCGGTCGCGCTTCGGCGTTTCCTTCGAGCAAGCGGCGAACCGGCTGACCACGCTGCAGCGGCCGGGTGCGTCGGGCGTGCCATTCTTCATGCTCGAGGTCGACAGTGCCGGCAATCGCTTCCGCAAGGCGGGCAGCCACGGCTTTCCGCAAAGCCGCTTCGGCGGCGGCTGTCCGAAGCTGCCGGTCCATACCACCTTCGGCCAACCCGGCCAGATCCTGGTCGAGGCCGTGGAAATGCCAGATGGTGCGGCGTTCCTCTGCATCGCCCGCACGCTCGAAGGCCCGCAGGGCTCGTTTGCCGAGCGACCGCGCCGCACAGCGCTGCTGCTCGGCTGCGACATCGGTTTTCGCGATGAGATCGTCTATGGAGCAGCGTTGCCGGGGCCGGCCGCCATCGGCAAGGCCGGACAGAACGCCGCTGTGTCGGCTACGCCGGTCGGCGCTGCCTGCCGGCTGTGTGAACGCATCGGCTGCCTCGCCCGCGCCGAGCCACCGGTGACACGCCCGCTCGGCCTCGACGAAATGGTGACGGGACTGTCGGCGTTCGATTTTCAGTGACGGCAAACAGAGTTGCCGGGGATCGTGCCGCGGGCGCATTCTTCTATCGGCTACCGCTGCCTATCAGAACGTCCATTTCAATCGTCAGCGGCTCTCCAGGGCTCGGCGAAGCTAGCCCGCGCCAGACCTCCTCGCGCACGATGTGCTTCATATCCGGAGGAAGCTGGACATACTCCTGACCGCTCAATGTTGCGCCCTTGGCGATGCCTCTGAAATAGTCGTCGAAGGACGAGAACTTGATGGGCCACGTTTCGAGCTGGACGTCAATCTTTCGAAACCCGGCGCGATGGAGCAAGCTGTGCAAGCACGTCGCGTCAGGGATGGAAAAGAAGCGATTTAGCTTTTCAGCTTTCTCAGGGGCATAGCGGGCGATTACCGCACCTATTCTGGCGAACAAAGAACGCTCTGGCGTCGTCGTCACGCTAACTGCAGTCCAGCCGTTGGGGCGCAGAACCCGGCGAAATTCCGAAAGCGCTCCAAGCTGGTCCGAGAAGAACATGAGCCCAAGCTAACAGGTCACTGCGTCGAACCGACGGTCCTCATAAGGAAGCGCGTGAGCGTCGAACGTAGCGAGGGTGATTGGCTGGTCTTTCAAATTGCGTTTGGCGGATTCGAGCATGGCCGGCGAGATGTCGCCGCCAATCACGGCGCCGGAAGGGCCTACAATGATGGCAGCGGCTTGCGCTGCCGCTCCGGTGCCCGTTGCGACGTCGAGCACGCGATGGCCAGGCGCAATCCGTGCTGCCTTCAGCAAGGACGGGATAAACGAGTTCGTCGCACGGGCGAACAACTCGTCATAGCCAATCGCCGCCGTTTTGTAGAATGGCTCATCCATGGGGGCGCCCTATACATTTGCACCGTACGTCGAGCATGGGGCGTCTGTCGATGATCGGGCATCTCTGTGCACCTGTCGGTGCGCCAAATGGAACACGATGCTGGATCACTCCCCATCCCCGTCTTTGCGTTACGCGATTAAGGCACGTTTCTGTCGTCCGCTGTGCATCGTGCCGCCTCGAAATCGCCGACAGTCCGACTCATGACCGACATATCATCACCGCAGATCGCTGTTTCGCCTCCGCGAAATGAGGAGCGTATCGGTTTCCTGCTGGTGTTCCTGTCGGCGCTGATGTGGAGCCTCGGCGGTACCATTGCCCGTTTCATCGATGCCGGCGACAGCTGGACGGTGGTGTTCTGGCGCTCGGTCTGGGCCGCCGCCTTCCTGCTCTGCTTCATGGTCTGGCGCGACGGCTGGCGTGGCACGCTGAAGCTGTTTCGCGGCATGGGCCTGGCCGGCCTTGCGGTGGCGTTTTGTTTCGCCACGGCGTCGACCTCTTTCGTCGTGGCGCTTGCCTATACCACCGTCGCCAACATCCTGTTGATGCAGGCCGGTGTGCCGCTTCTGGCGGCGTTGTTTGCCTGGGCGCTGTTTCGCGAGCGGGTGGCCGTGGCGACCTGGCTGGCGATCGCCGCCGTCATTGCTGGCGTCGCCATCATGGTCTCGGAATCGCTCGATGGCGCCGTATCGCCGATCGGCGACGGGCTGGCGCTGCTCATTGCCGTCATGTTCTCGATCGCCACCGTCATCACGCGCCGCTTTGCCCATGTGCGTATGACCCCGGCGACCTGCCTCGGCACGATGCTGGCGGCCGCCTTTGCGGCATCGCAGGCGTCGGCACTGGGCGTTTCCAGCCACGACATGGGCTTCCTTTTTGCCTTCGGCGTGGTCAATCTGGGGCTCGGCCTCGCCTTCTTCGCCACCGGCGCCCGGCTTGTTCCGGCCGCCGTGGCGGCGCTACTCGGCACGTTCGAGCCGATCCTAGGCCCGATCTGGGTTTGGCTCATTCATTCCGAGGTGCCGTCGGCGCGCACCATCGTCGGCGGTGCGGTCGTCATCACGGCGCTCCTCGTCCATATCGGGCTCGAATTCAAGCGCCAGACGCGGCCGCAGCGGGCGGGCGTCACCGGTGTGCCTTCGCCTAATTGATGCAGCGCGCGCGCCAAAGCGAGATGGACCATTGACAATGTCGCAGCCGCGCGGGCAGGCTGCGATCACGGCAACAACAAGACAGGCGTATCTTGCCAAGTCTCCATGCCGGCTGCATCGAGGCCGGACAACATCGTCGTCTCCCTGCGCGCGCCGTAGCGAAAGCTTCTGACGGCGCCGCAACACCACCAGCGCCACGCCAAGTCTTCACTGTCGCCTCGTCGCCGAACCATAATGGCGCCGGCAATTCGCGCTTGTCGCCTGCCTGCAAGCTCAATACCCTGAAGCAAATGCCCAGCCGGGCGCACGCCGCGACGAGCTGGCGACGGAACACTCATCAAAGGAGAATAGCATGACCCGCAAAGCGCTCTGGCTTTCGGCGACTTCGGCGTTTCTGGCAGTTTTTACCTTGGGCGCGCATGCCGAGGACCGTGTCGTCAATGTCTTCAACTGGTCGGACTATATCGACAGTTCGATCATCGACGACTTCACCAAGGAAACCGGCATCAAGGTCGTCTACGACACCTATGATTCCAACGAAATTCTCGAAACCAAGCTGCTTGCCGGTGGTAGCGGCTACGATGTCGTGGTGCCGACGGCAAGCCCGTTCCTGGCCCGTCAAATCCAGGCCGGGGTATATCAGAAGCTGGACAAGTCGAAGCTGCCCAACCTTTCCAATATGTGGAACGTGGTGATGGAGCGGGTTGCGAAGTTCGACCCCGGCAACGAATACTCGGTCAACTACATGTGGGGGACCACAGGCATTGGCTACAACACCGAGAAAGTGAAGGAAGCCCTCGGCGTCGACAAGATCGACAGCTGGGATGCGGTCCTGAAGCCGGAGAATATCGCCAAGCTCGCCAATTGTGGCGTGTACTTCCTGGATTCGCCTACAGACATTTTTCCGACTGTGCTGAACTATCTTGGCCTCAAGCCTGACTCGACCTCTCCTGACGACCTTGCCAAGGCCACAGAACTCATGCTGAGCATCCGGCCTTCTATCCGCAAATTCCATTCGTCGGAATACATCAACGCGCTCGCCAATGGCGACATCTGCGTGGCTGTCGGATTTTCGGGGGATCTCTTCCAGGCCCGCGACCGTGCGGCGGAAGCGAAAAAGGGGGTCGACATCGCCTACACGATTCCAAAGGAAGGTGCGGAAATGTGGTTCGACGAAATGGCGATCCCGGCCGATGCACCGCATGTCGCCGAGGCACACGAATTTCTGAACTACATGATGAGACCAGAAGTTATTGCCAAATCCACCAACTTTGTCTTCTACGCCAATGGCAACAAGGCCTCTCAGCCGCTCGTCAGCAAGGAGATCCTTGATGACCCGGGCATTTATCCGGATGACTCGACGCTGGCCAAGCTGTTCACTGTCGGTCCATATGACCCCAAGACGCAACGTCTCGTCACCAGATCGTGGACCAAGGTCATCACGGGACAATAGTGATCTGACGCGACCCCGGTGGCTGACTGCCGGGGTCGTTTTTCAGGGGCAGAATCAGGCACGGAGTGGGACATGAAATCGCTTGGCAGCATCCGCAGGGATTTCGCGCCATGGAACGATCCGAATGCCAAGCCATACATCCAGTTCGACAACGTCACCAAGAAGTTCGGCGACTTCACTGCCGTCAACAATCTGTCGCTGACCATCTTCGAACGCGAATTCTTTGCCCTGCTCGGGGCCTCGGGCTGCGGGAAATCGACGCTGCTCAGGATGCTTGCCGGCTTTGAGGAACCGACCGCCGGCCGTATCCTGCTCGATGGCCAGGATCTGCGCGGCATCCCGCCATATCGGCGGCCGGTCAACATGATGTTCCAGTCCTACGCCTTGTTTCCGCACATGACGGTCGAGAACAACATCGCGTTCGGCCTCAAGCAGGAAGGCATGGCCAAGGCCGATATCGACAAGCGCGTCGCCGACATGCTGAAGCTGGTCAAGCTCGAGCAGTTCGCCAAACGCAAGCCGCACCAATTGTCGGGCGGCCAGCGCCAGCGTGTCGCACTGGCCCGCTCGGTGGCCAAGCGGCCGAAAGTCCTGCTGCTCGATGAGCCGCTTGGCGCGCTGGACAAGAAGCTGCGCGAGGAAACGCAGTTCGAGCTGATGGACCTGCAGCAGAACCTTGGCCTCACCTTCGTCGTCGTCACCCATGACCAGGAAGAGGCGATGACGATGGCCGACCGCATCGCCATCATCGACAAGGGCGAGGTGATGCAGGTG
Organism: Mesorhizobium sp. M1295; assembly: GCF_040318135.1. NCBI lineage: Bacteria > Pseudomonadati > Pseudomonadota > Alphaproteobacteria > Hyphomicrobiales > Phyllobacteriaceae > Mesorhizobium > Mesorhizobium sp. M1295. Next base: position 62,453 of record NZ_JAMYLU010000014.1, on the reverse strand, counting down.
GCGACGCCGGCCGAGGTCTACGAGGCGCCGGGTTCCCGCTTCGTCGCCGGCTTCGTCGGCAATGTGAATATGTTCGACGGCAAGATCGCGGCTGGCGAGGCCGGCAGCGCAAGCATCGACGCCGGCAACGGCATCACCATCCGCACCGAAAATGCCGGCCGTGCCGCCGCCGGAACGTCCGTTACCTTTGCTATCAGGCCGGAGAAGATCAAGGTTTCCTCCACGAAACCGGCTGGTGCCGTCAACGCCATCGAGGGCGAGGTCTACGACATCGCCTATCTCGGTGACATGACCATCTATCACGTCAGGCTGGATGACGGTCAGGTGGTGCGGGCGAGTACCATGAACGCGGCACGCATCACCGAGGATCCGCTGACCTGGAACGACCGCGCCTGGGTTTCCTTCCGACCCGACGCCGGCGTCGTGCTGACACGGTAGGGACTGATCATGTCCGCTGTCACCGCCGCAACAAGCTCCTCGGCAAGCGCTGCCGGCAAATCCGCCTTGGCCAGGCTGGGAGCGGCTTTGGTTAGCCGTCTCGTCATCATCATCCCCTACCTTTGGCTGCTGTTCTTCTTTCTCGTCCCCTTTATCATCGTCTTTAAGATTTCGCTGTCGCAGACCGCGATAGCCATGCCGCCCTACACGCCGGTGCTCGATTTCCGCGACGGCGTTTCCGGGGTTGTCGCGTGGTTTGGCGCGCTCAATTTTGACAACTACATCTGGCTGACGCAGGACGCGCTCTACTTCAACGCCTATGTGACGAGCGTCATCGTCGCCGCCATCTCGACGGTCCTGACGTTGGTGATCGGCTATCCCATCGCCTATGGCATGGCACGCGCTCCGGCGACGATCCGCCCGACCTTGCTGATGCTGGTGATCCTGCCGTTCTGGACCTCGTTCCTGATCCGTGTCTACGCCTGGATAGGCATTCTCAAGCCCGAGGGCCTGCTCAACGAGTTGCTGCTCGCCACTGGCATCATCAGCCATCGGCTGATCATCCTCAACACCTACACGGCGATCTTCATTGGCATCGTCTACTCCTATCTGCCGTTCATGGTCCTGCCGCTCTATTCGGCATTGGAGAAGATGGACAATTCGCTGATCGAGGCCGCCAAGGATCTCGGCTGCCCGCCGACCAGCGCCTTCTGGAAGATCACCTTCCCGCTGTCGCTGCCCGGCGTCATCGCCGGCTGCCTGCTGGTGTTCATTCCCGCCGTCGGCGAGTTCGTCATCCCCGATCTGCTCGGCGGCTCGCAGACACTGATGATCGGCAGGACGCTGTGGAGCGAATTCTTCGGCAACCGCGACTGGCCGGTGTCGTCTGCCGTTGCCGTCATCTTGCTGCTGCTGCTGATCGTGCCGATCATGCTCTTCCAGCGAGCCCAGGCGCGTGCCCAGGAGCAGGACCTATGAACGCTACCTGGAGCCGCTTCAACATCGTTTCGATCGTGCTCGGCTTTGCCTTTCTCTACCTGCCGATCGTCCTGCTCGTCGTGTTCTCTTTCAACGAGTCGAAGCTGGTCACCGTCTGGGGCGGCTTCTCGACGAAATGGTACGTGTCGCTGTTCCACAATCAGGGTCTGATGGACGCCACCTGGGTGACGGCGCGCGTCGGCGTCATCTCGGCCACCGTGGCGACCGTGCTCGGCACTCTGGCGGCGCTCACCCTGACGCGCTACACGCGCTTTCGCGGCCGGCTGCTGTTTTCCGGCATGGTGTTTGCGCCGCTGGTCATGCCGGAAGTCATCACCGGCCTGTCGCTATTGCTGCTCTTCGTCGCTGTCGGCTTCGACCGCGGCTTTCTCACGGTGACGCTTGCCCACACCACGCTGACCATGTGCTTCGTCGCTGTGGTGGTCCAATCGCGCCTGATCACGTTCGATCGTTCGCTGGAAGAAGCCGCGATGGATCTCGGTGCGCCGCCGGTAAGGACCTTCTTCCAGATCACGCTGCCGGTCATCATGCCGGCGATCGTCTCTGGCTGGATGCTGGCCTTCACGCTCTCGCTCGACGACCTGGTTATTGCCAGCTTCACCTCGGGGCCCGGCGCCACGACGCTGCCGATGAAGATCTACAGCCAGGTCCGCCTTGGCGTGACGCCGGAAATCAACGCGGCGTGCACCATTCTGATCGCGATCGTCGCAGTTGGCGTGATCATCGCTTCGCTCGCAAACAAACGCCGCGAGGTGCAGCGCCAGCGCGACGAGCAGGCGGCGCAGCGAGGTTGAGTTCCTGCTGCTTACTCGCCTGAAACACCGCGACTTATCGGCGAGATGAACGGCGTGCTCCAGGTGCCGCCGACGAAGAACGACGACTGCTTGGGCGCTTGGCCGTTCGTCTGCGTGGCAGCCTGGCTCGGCTGGACGATGCCGCCGGACAGCGCCAGCCCGCGTCCGGCATAGGATGCGATGCCGGAAAGCCAGATCTTGTATTGCGCGGAATTCACCTCGGCCTTGTCGATGCGCGCCACGCCGTTCGAAACGCTCGCCTTGAGCTCGGCCCCGTCGATCGGCAGCGTTCCGTCCGAGACGTCGTCAAGCGCAAAGAATCCACCCTGTTCGGTGTGCTTGAGGAACGCCGGCAGGTTAAGCCGGCTCAGCGCACCCGCGCCGAAGGTCGCGGACAGCGAGCCATTGGCGTTTTCGAAAATGGAGTCCCAGGTTCTGCCCGGCCCCTTGAGGATGACCGAAACGGTTCCGGTGCCGATCGGCACCAGCCGCGTCATCCCGGCCGCGGTGCCGAAAGCGCCGCCGTCGATGTCGGAAGCAAGCAGCCGGATCTCGACTTCCGTGCCGGCGGGCTTGCGGTCGAAACGGACGCTGCTTTGGACGTTGCCGCCAAAGGCGGACGCATCGGAGATGTCGAAGACGGCGAGGCCGTTCTTGACCTGGGCGGTGGCGGCGACGTCGGCAAGCTGGATTGCACCTGCCGTGGCATGCGCGGCGGACAGCCTGAGATCGAGATTGATCCGGTCGGCGAAGCTTGTGTCGATCTCGCCCGGGCCGGCGGCGCCGGCGGATGGTACGGGGGTAAAGGCGGAGAGAAACGATCTGAGGTCGAGCGTATCGAAGGCAAGTGTGCCGGAGATCACCGGCAGTGCCTCGCCGTAGGTGAAGTCCAGCGCGCCCATTCCGGGGTTGTTGTCGAGGGTCAGGGCCGTATTTTCGAATTTGATGCGCCCGGCCGTCGCCGTGATCTTGCTTGAAACCGAGATCGAGCCGATTGCCGCACCGGGCGCGATGCCGGCCTGCGACCATTCGAGCACGCGTCGCAGCGAAGGTGCGGCAAATTTTGCCTGGCCGTCGAAATAGCCGTTCTCCGACATGCTGGCCAGCCCGTCGAAGGAAAAGCTGGCCGGCGCCGCCTTGAAGGAAAGCGTGACCGGTGCTGCGCCGCCGCCAAACAGCACAAGCGGGTTCGGCGATGCGGCGTCGACGGAAACGCTTTCGCCGCGCCATATCCCGGTCGCCGACAGCGTCGCATTGCTGTTCATCGCGGCCCAATTCGCCTGGCCGCTCAGGCTGCTCAATATCTCCTGGTCCTTGCCGCCGATGGCGGCGACCACGCGGCCATCCCTGAACTCGACTGTGCCGAACGGATCTGCCGGCAGCTTGCCGAGATCCGGCTTGGCGGGATTTGTGTTGATCACCGCGCGGGCAGCATCGATCGAACGCGTAATGCGCCCGCCGCTCGGAATCGCAGGCAGGAAAAACCCGCTCGCGGTACGCTGAACCCTGATCGTCGGTCGCACCAGCCGCGCCGTCGAAAACACCACGTCGCCACGCAGCGCCGCCATGGCCGAGAGGTCGACCTCGACCCGTTCGGCCTCGATCACAGGCGGTGCATCCGTCTCTGTCCATTGCGACAGCGTCACGTCGCTCAGGATCGCCCGGAAATTCGGCCAGACCTCGATGCGCGGCGCGCCGTCGATGGTGACCCTGAAACCGCTCCAGGCGCTCATTTCCCACGCGATGCGGTCACGCACGATACGGGTCGAGGCGATCAACGGCAAGGCTGCAACGACCAGCGCGACGACGGTGACGGCTGCGCCGATCGCCCATATTCCGCGTCGGATCAAAGGTGATGGCATATCGCCCCGTATGCTTCCATTCCGACAAAATCGCCCGACGGGTGTAACCGACGGCTGACGCATTTCAAGTCTTTATGGCCCGGCGATGGCATTTGCGCACACCCTGACCGGCGCGGTCCAACAAAATCTTGCTCTGCTGCATCGCGATATGCATAAGCGATGCAGCCTGCGGAGGAACAATGATGGCCGACGACGCACCGCTCTGGATGCCGACGCAAGAGCAGATCGACGCAGCGCCGATGACCGCCTTCATGAACGCCGCGGCGAGCAGGGCCGGCAAGGCTTTCTCCTCCTATGCCGACCTGCATCGCTGGTCGATCGATGACCGCGAGACCTTCTGGAGCCTGGTCTGGGACTTTTGCGGCATCGTCGGCGACAAGGGCGAACGCGTGCTGGTCGATGGCGACAAGATGCCCGGCGCGACCTTCTTCCCTGACGCGAAGCTGAACTTCGCCGAGAATCTTCTGAAGAAAACCGGGCTTGGCGACGCAGTCGTCTTTCGCGGCGAGGACAAGGTCGAGCGGCGGCTGTCCTGGAACGAGCTGCATGCGCTGACCTCGCGCCTGCAACAGCTCTTCCTGTCGCTCAAGGTGAAGAAGGGCGACCGCATCGCCGCGATGATGCCGAACATGCCGGAGACCGTTGCGGCGATGCTGGCTGCCGCCTCGATCGGCGCCGTCTGGTCGTCCTGCTCCCCAGATTTCGGCGAGCAGGGTGTTCTCGACCGGTTCGGCCAGATCGAGCCTGTCGTCTTCATCGCGCCGGACGGCTACTGGTACAATGGCAAGGCGATCGAAGTCGCCGACAAGATCGCGGCTGTGGTGGCGAAGCTCGCCACCGTGCGCAAAGTCCTGATCGTCGATTATCTCGGCACGTCGACCGACGTCGCGGCAACCATCGGCAAGGCGGCTGCGCTGGAGGAGGCGCTGTCACCCTTTGCCGCCAGGCCTGTCAGTTACGAAAGGCTGCCGTTTTCGCATCCGCTCTACATCCTGTTTTCGTCAGGCACGACCGGCATCCCCAAATGCATCGTCCATTCAGCCGGCGGAACGCTGATCCAGCACGTCAAGGAAGAGCGGCTGCATGCCGGCCTGCTCGACGGCGATCGCTTCTTCTATTTCACCACCTGCGGCTGGATGATGTGGAACTGGCTGGTGTCGGGCCTGGCGTCGGGCGCCACCTTGCTGCTCTATGACGGCTCGCCTTTCTACCCGGACGGCAATGCGCTGTTCGACTTCGCCGATGCCGAGAAGATGACCTATTTCGGCACCTCGGCCAAATTCATCGATTCCGTGCGCAAGGCCGGCCTCAAGCCGATCCACACGCATGATCTTTCCAGTGTGCGCACCATCTCCTCGACCGGCTCGCCGCTGTCGCCGGAAGATTTCCGTTTCGTCTATGAAGGCATCAAGAAGGACGTGCATCTCGCCTCGATCTCCGGCGGCACCGATATCGTCTCCTGCTTCGTGCTCGGCGTGCCGATCGAACCGGTATGGCCCGGCGAGATCCAGGGACCCGGCCTCGGCCTTGCCGTCGACGTCTGGGACGATGATGGCCGTCCGCTTCGCAAGGAGAAGGGGGAGCTCGTCTGCACCAAGCCGTTTCCGGCAATGCCGATCGGCTTCTGGAACGACCCTGACGGCAAGAAATACGAGGCCGCCTATTTCGAGCGCTTCGACAATGTCTGGTGCCACGGCGATTTCGCCGAATGGACCGCCCATGGCGGGCTGATCATCCATGGCCGTTCCGACGCCACGCTCAATCCGGGCGGTGTTAGGATCGGCACGGCGGAAATCTACAATCAGGTCGAGCAGATGCCGGAAATCCTCGAAGCGCTATGCATCGGCCAGGATTTCGACAATGACGTGCGTGTCGTGCTGTTCGTGCGGCTGGCTGCCGGCGTCGAGCTCGATGCCGAGCTGGAAAAACGCATCCGCGCGAAAATCCGCACCGGGGCGAGCCCGCGCCATGTGCCGGCCAAGATCGTCGCCGTCAGCGATATTCCGCGCACCAAATCGGGCAAGATCACCGAGCTCGCGGTCCGCGACATGGTGCATGGCCGCGCCATCAAGAACAAGGAAGCGCTCGCCAATCCCGAAGCGCTCGAGCTGTTCCGCAATCTGCCGCAGCTTGCCGACTGAGCATGAAGCCCGGGCTGGAACCGGGTCATGGTTAACGAAATGTCTCCGCGGAATTTACCTAGATTTCATGAGTGGTACACATTGGTAAATTTTCCGGCGTGCCGGTAAGGATTTGTTAAGGCCCGGCATCGATAGTCGTGCGTAACTTGAGGGAGAAATCCCGTTCCTCTTAGCCCCCAGAGGATCTGATTCGCTCAAGCCCCCGTTGTGACAGCAATTCTATCATTCAAGGCGTCCCATTGGACGCCTTTTTTCTTTGCGCAGCCATAGACCTAACCGGCCAGCACGCGGGTCGAGGGGAAGGCGACTTCGACCAGGGTTCCCTCGCCGGGCGTCGAGTTGATGGTGAACCGGGCACGGTTCGCTTCGACCATCGCCTTCGTCAGCGGCAGCCCGAGACCGGTGCCGTCGCCGCGGCCGCGCTTCAGCGCGTTGATCTGCTTGAACGGCTTCAGCGCCTGCTCGATCTCGGACTGGCTCATGCCGATGCCGGTATCGCGCACGCGCATGACGACGTCGCCGGAGAGCTCATAGGCGGTCGACACGATCACCTGGCCGCCGGCCTGCGTGTAGCGGACGGCGTTCGACAAGATGTTGAGCGCGATCTGCCGCACGCTGCGCAGATCGGCCACCACTTCCGGCAGTCGCGAGGCGAAGCTGGAGCGGATGATGACGCGTTCCCGGTTGGCTTGCGGCTGCATCATCGCCACGGTCTCGGCCAGCGTGTCGTTCAGCGACACCGCCTCATAAGCCATCTCCTGCTGACCGGCCTCGATTTTCGAAATGTCGAGCAGGTCGTTGACCAGATCGAGCACGTGGTTGCCCGAACGGTTGATGTCGCGCAGATAGTCGCGATAGCGGTCATTGGCCACCGGCCCGAATTTCTCGTCCACCATCAGCTCGGAAAAGCCGATGATGGCGTTGAGCGGCGTGCGGATCTCGTGGCTGATGCGGGCCAGGAAATCCGTCTTCTGCGACGAGGCGCGTTCGGCGACCGCGCGCGCCTGGGTCAGGTCCTCTTCGGCGCGCTTCCACTGGGTAATGTCGCGCACCACCGCGCAGAAGCCGCTGTCGTTGGGCAGTCTGCCGATGGTCATGAACAGTGGGATGAAGCGCCCCTGCGCCTCGCGTCCGATCACCTCGCGGCCATCGTTCATCACGCTTGCAACGCCAGGCTCCGACAGCCCCTCGAGATAGTCACGCGCCGCGCGCTGGCTTTCGATCGCAAACAGCGAGATGAACGGTTTGCCGGTCACCTCGTCGCTGTCGAAGCCGAAGAGCGCTTCCGCCGGACGGCTAATTGAACGGATCGTTCCGTTACGGCCGATCAGCACGACGCCGTCGGTGGCGGTATCGATGATGGTGCGCATTTCGGCGATGCGCGCCTTGAGCTCGGAAACATCCGGCCGCGTTTGATCGTCGGCGGCGCCATGTGGAATGGCTGTTGCTTCGTCGTCGCCGGAACGGCGTACGACCAGCATCAGCGTCTTGCCGTTCCCCCAGGGGACGGAGCGTAAAATCGCGTCGATCGGAAATTCCTGACCGTCGCGCGTCTTCAGCCGCAATGCACGATCGCTGCCGTCCGAACTGCCGTCGTCGGCGTAAGGATCGGCAAACAGCGCGCCGAGCCCGCCGGCCTCGTCCAGCGCGTCGAGCGTCGCATAACCGGTCAGGCCGAGGAATTCCTCGTTCGCGTAGTGCAGCTGGTCGCCGGAATGGATAAGCACCGGCACTGGCAGCTTGCCGAGGATCGAGGTGTCCGGACCCTTGTTGCCCTCTCCGGCAAACGCCGACGGCACGAAGCCGTTTAGTTTGAGCGGTGGTGCCTGCGGCCGCCCGATGGGCGGCGCCGAGCCGGCATCGCCGGCTGCGGCTTCGCTGTCATCGGACCAATCTTCGCTGTCCTCGGCGTCGCGGAAATCCTCCGCTGTCATGCTGTCGTCGTCTTCGCCATCCCGCGGCGCTTCGGCGCCGATCGTTCGACGGTTCGTGCTGGGCTCGATGCCTTCCTGGGCTTCGTCGCTGGGTTCGCGGTCGGCATAGTCGAGCAGCGACCCGGAGGCAGGGCGTGCGACGGGTTCGCCGGCTTGCGTCTCTTCTGCCGTCTCGTCGCGCTGCTCGCCGTCGAGCCGGGCGAGGTCCTTCTGGTCCTCGGCATCGGCCTCGGGCGGTTCGGCCGCCTCGCTTTCCGGACCTGGCGCCGGCATTTCACCCTTGTCCGTCGGACCGGCTTTTTTCAGCTTTGGCTCGCCGGCCTTGCCGGCTGCGTCGACTTTGGTCGCGGTCTCCGCAGCCGGCTTCGGCTTTCCGACGCTGGGCTGTTCGTCTACCGGCTTTTCGACCGGGGTGCTGTCCTTCTTGAGACGCTCGCCAATCTCGCGAAACGCGCTGCGTTCCAGCGTCGACAGGCCCTTGTCGTTGGCCGGCTGCCGGTGCTCGGCCAGCCGGATCACCTTGTCGGCAAAGCGCCGCTCGGGCTTTGGCACGATGGTCAACGCCGGCACTTCGCCCCGGAACGGATCGGCGGCTTTCGGTGTCTCGGGGGCAGGTTCAACGGCTTCGGGCCCGACCGCGGCAGGCTTCTCCTCGGCGACAAGGGCCATGCCGGCCGCGTCCGGATCGACCACCGCATCGCCGCCGCGGGCGACGCCGAAACCGCGAAAACCTTCGAAAACGCGGCTGCGGCTGTAGACCGGGAGTGCCGCCAGATCGACGGGTATCTTCAGATCGGTGCCGGCGACCGGCCACAGCACGGAGCGGCCGGACCAGGTGTCGCGCCGTTCGAGCAGGCCGGCGATCTCGCCTGAAGCATCGAGGCCGTAGGCGGCCGAAACGTCGCCGAAGCGGCGGCCGATCACGTCGGCGGCGGGCTTGCCGACGAGTTCGGCAAATTCCGGCGACAGGGCACTGAACCGGCCCTCTGCGTCGGTACGCCAGACGAAACGCATGGGCGCGGCCGTACGATCGATCACGCGGCCGCGGCCCTGGGGCGGGGAAGCGGCTTTGATCGCTTGTGTGGCGCTTTCCTGCGGGGCGTCCAGACCGGCCGGCGAAGCGGCGGGGCTGGCTGGTGTCTCGACTTCGCCGGGCACACCTGCCCCGGGCGGGACCTGCGTGTCATCGCCCGCATTGAAGTACCAATGGTCATGCTGCGTCGGCGTTTCGCCAGCCGTGTGCTGATTGTCGGCCCCCGAAACCTGCTTGGCTGTGTCGGCAGGCTCGTGCTCCGTCGATGCGGAGCTGCCTTCGATCGCGGCAAGGTCGATCTCCGCCGCGCCGGTGTTGGTGATTGGCGGCTCGGCGATTGGCTGCTTGTTGTCCTGGTCCGTTGGCTGGGGAAGACCGCTCGGCGCCGCTGCTGCCTCGCTGCCGGGTTCCGCGACGGCGCGCTCGCCAACAGGGGCCCCGCCGTCAAGCCGGTCCTCGTCGATCACCACCAGCAGGTGCCGCTCGTCTGTCAGACGGGCAAGGCCTGCCGGATAGGAGCTGGATCCGCCCGGAACCAGGCGCTTGACGATGCGGTCGCTGTCGTTCGCCACGTCGGCGACAAGCGCGGCCAGCGTCTCAGGCCGGATGCCGAGCGACGAAAAGCCGTCCGACGCGGCGTCGATATTGCCCTTGGCATCGACAAAGGCGATGTAGTGGCCGTCTTCGGTAAAGCCGCTGATGGCGCGATCGGCGATCTCGGCCGCGCTGCGCGAGCCGGTCTGCGCCGCCGGCAGCGCCAGCATGACTGCTTCCTCGCCATCGGGCATGGTCACCGCGCTGGCCAGGAAACCGACCGCGCGGCTGGTCAGCCCGGTCGCCAGCCGGACCGTGATGGCACGGTCGCGGCCGATCTGCGGAAAACCGCTGGTTGCCATGATCTGGCGCCTGGCGATCAGCGGCAATCCTGCCGAAGCGCCGATGATGGCTCCGATGTCCGGATAGCCGAATACCGCTGCGCCGGGACCGTTGGCCCATATCACCTGCTCGAGATCCGCCGACAGAATGGCGATCGCGTCGCCGGCGGCGAAGCGCAGGCGGACCGCGTCGAGCACGGCAACATCGAGGAAGGAGTAGTTTTCAGCCGGCATGCGCTTGGCGACCCTCACAGAGCGGGCAATTTGCGGTTAACGCTTTGTTAATAAAAGCCGACGGCGCGAAGGTCCACAAGTCATAGCGTGCAACCAGCGGAATCTCTAGGCGCGTGGTTAACGTCGCGAAACAAATAATCAATGGTGCGATGCAACAAACATGTTGCAATGCACAAAATTTGCCTTTATATTGCCACGATAGATGAACGAGACGGCTTTCTGTCAAAGCCGCTGCCGCTGAAAAGGATGGAAAATGTCCAGGACCAAGACCGCCGACACGATCGAAAACGTTGAATTCCCGAGCTTCGACGCTTCCAAGGCCACCGATCAGATCCGCGCCTTCGCCGAAAAGGGCGTCGAGCAGTCGAAAGAGGCCTATGCCAAGCTGAAGACCGGCGCCGAGGAGACCCAGAAGGCTCTGGAGTCGACCTACGAGACCGCCAAGACCGTTTCCAGCGACCTGTCGCTCAAGACCATCGCCGCCCTGCGCGCCAATGCCGAGGCCGGCTTCTCGCATTTCGAAGCCCTGATTGGCGCCAAGTCGCTGTCGGAAGTCGTCGAGCTGCAGACTGCGTTCCTGCGCAAGCGCGTCGAAATGACCGTTGAGCAGGCCAAGGACTTCCAGGCGGTTGCTGCCAAGGCGGCTGAGGACGTATCCAAGCCGATCAAGAGCGCCTTCGAGAAGGCCGTGAAAGAAATTAAGATCGCCTAATATTTGCACACAGTTTGACGATGCATCAAAAGGTCGCATTTCGTCAGACAAATAGATGTGCGATATAGTGGTTTAAGCGAATACCCGGCGGGTGGAACCTCCTCCCTCTGCTCACCGGGATAACCAGCCAGCACCTCCTCCCGCTGGCTCGTAACAGGAAAAGGCCGGCACCTCCTCCCGCCGGCCTTTTCTTTGTCCGGCGAAAAATGACGCTATGCCGGAGCGATCTTTTGCTTTGCCAAAAGCCTTGAATTAAACTCCGATAGCCCGTATGGACGCATCGCCGAACGACAGAGCGGGTCCCGGAGAATGAACGTTCCGTCTGGATATCGCTCGGGCAAGCGTGCCGTTGTAGCTCAGATGGTTAGAGCGCCGGATTGTGGATCCGGAGGTCGCTGGTTCGATCCCAGCCAACGGTACCATTCAGCTTTCAGCCAGGTTTCTGACCAATAGCGCCAAGCGATCTCTACGACCCTGGCACGGTCACCTGCGATCCCGCCTGACGCGCACCGCGCAGGTGATCCACAAGGGCTCTCAGCTTCGGCGCGATATTCCGTCGGCTGGGAAAATAAAGATAGAAGCCCGCAAACGGCGGAAAATAGTCGTCGAGGATTGGCACAAGCTCGCCGCGGTCGATCCAGGGGCGGAATGTGTCCGCCATGCCGAACGTGATTCCGGCGCCTGCAACGGCCAGCCGGATCATCAGCCACATGTCGTTAGTGGTGATCTCGGGCGCAACCGCCACGTCGAACTCGCGCCCGTCCTCGCCAAACTCCCACCGATAGGGCGAAACTCCCGGCGCCGGCCGCCAGCCGATACAACGATGAGCCACAAGCTCGCGCGGATGGGCGGGTGCTCCGAACTTTTCGAGATAGCGCGGGGCGCAGACGGCCATCTGTCGCTGATCGCCCGATACCGGCACGGCAATCATGTCCTGCTCGATCACTTCGCCGAGCCTCACGCCCGCATCATAACCTTCGGCAACGATGTCGAATTCCTCGTCGGTGACCACGATATCCAGATGCACCTCGGGAAATCTTTCTGCAAAGGACGCCAGCAACGGCCCTGACAGAAACGTCTCCGCGATCGACGAAACCGCGATCCGCAGCCGGCCGCGTGGGCGGTCCAGAAACTCCGTGGTGGCTTCGATTGCCGCGTTCACGTCGGCGATCGCCGGTGCGACGCTCGCCAGCAGGCGCTCGCCCGCCTCGGTCAGATTTACGCTGCGTGTCGTGCGCTGCAGCAATGCGATGCCAAGGCGCTGTTCAAGCCTGAGGACGCTCTGGCTGACCGCCGAGCGCGTCACGCCCAGCCGGTCTGCCGCAGCGCGGAAATTGCGTTCCTCGGCCACTGTGACGAAGACGGCAATTGCATTGAGATCGATGTCCATTGGTTAGCTAAACTTACCATCGAGGTTACCAGCGGGCGGGTTATCGCGACAATGCCATGGCTCTATCTCTGTCGCAATGGCAAGAAAGGCTTGATCCTCCCGATCAAGCCGATGCCGGATGACCAAGGAGATAACCCATGACATCACTGCCTTCCTCCTGGAACCTGGATGGAAAAGTCGCCCTCGTGACGGGCGCGGCACGCGGCATCGGCCGCTGCACGGCGGAGCTGCTGCGTGCCAGGGGTGCCCGGATCGTGGCAAGCGATCTCAGCGACACTGTACGTGAATTGGAAGCCGAGGATGTGGCAACCCTGGTCGGTGATGTCGCTGACGAGGCTCTGGCCAGACGCTCGGTCGAACTCGCGGCGAAGCGCTTCGGACGACTGGACATCGTCGTGAACAATGCCGGTCGCACGCTCAACAAACGCCTGACGGAGACCTCGGTCGACGACTATGACCGCATCCTGCAGATCAATGCGCGCGGCAGTTTTGTCACCGCCCGGGCTGCGGTGGAGTTGATGGCCGCCGGCGGTGGTGGCGCGATCGTCAATGTCTCGTCGATCTCGGCCGTCGCGGCCTTCGAGACGCAGGCGGCCTATGCATCCTCCAAGGCGGCAGTCGCACAGCTGACCAAGGTGATAGCGATCGAATACGGGCGCATGGGCATTCGCTGCAACGCCGTTGCCCCTGGCGTGATCGAAACCGACATCATGGAAGGCGTGGTGGAGAATGGCCGGGAGATGCTGCGCAGCTTCGGCGATGCGCATCCAATCGGCCGGATCGGCCAGCCGCAAGAAGTTGCCGAGGCCATCGCCTTTCTTGCCTCGCCGGCGTCCAGCTTCATCACCGGGGCCCTGCTTCTGGTCGATGGCGGCTACACCGCCCAGTGACCCCCAATAAAGCTAGCGCACTGCGGGAGCTCACCCGCACGCCATACTTCACATCGTGAAAATAATCACAGAACCAAAAGGATTATCTCGATGGCCATGAACAAAGTTGTTCTGATCACCGGTGCCTCCAGCGGCATCGGTGCTGGCATCGCCCGCGAACTTGGCGCGGCAGGTGCAAAGCTGATGCTTGGCGCACGGCGCACCGACCGCCTTGAAGTCCTCGCAGCCGAAATCGAGGCAGCTGGTGGAATCGTTCGCGTACGAGCGCTCGACGTCACCAAAAGGGCGGATGTCGCAGCATTCGCCGATGCTGCGCGGGCCGAATGGGGCCAGGTCGACGTCATCGTCAACAATGCGGGCATCATGCCGCTCTCGGCCATGGCAGCCATGAAGGTCGACGAGTGGGAGCTGATGGTGGACGTCAACATCAAAGGTGTTCTGTACGGCGTCGCGGCGGTGCTGCCGGAGATGACGGCACGCGGCTCCGGGCATATCATCAGTATCGGTTCCATCGGCGCACTGGCCGTCTCGCCCACGGCTGCCGTTTATTGCGCAACGAAATACGCTGTCCGCGCGATTTCCGATGGGCTCCGCCAGGAGAGTGACGATATCCGCGTAACCTGCATTCATCCTGGCGTGGTGGAAAGCGAGCTGGCCAACACGATCTCCGACGAAGCCGCTGCCGCCGCCATGAAAACCTGGCGTGCTATTGCCCTGCAACCCGATTCCATCGCCAGGGCAGTGCGCTACGCAATCGAACAGCCCGACGATGTCGATGTCAACGAGATCGTCGTGCGTCCGACGAAGGCGGCGCATTGATGCGATCCACTTTGGCCGCAGTGCTTACGGGTATTGCCGTTGCTGTAGCCCCAACCGGCCTGACCCTTCCTTCAACTCCAATCCTTGCGGAGGAATCAATGACGCGCCAAGATCACCCCTATGTCGGAATGTGGGTCACCGAGGATCGCCATATCAGGCACGAACTCCTGCCGAACGGCCGTTATGACGAAGCGCGCGGTGACCGCGAGAGCGCCTATCGGGGACGCTATGAAGTGCAGGGCAACCACATAGAATACTGGGACGATACGGGCTTCACCGCGGACGGAGAGTTCGTCGAAGGCGTTCTCTATCATGCCGGCATGATCCTTTATCGCCAGCGGTAGAGAGCCACCCTGAGACAAGCAATTCAGGGTTCCACAAGACGCTATTGCATGCCTTGCATGAGGCGCTCGGCAGTTTGCACCACAAGGCCCGCCACACCACATATCTCCCAGCAAGCGCGGCGGAAAGAAGCAGGATCGCGGGCAGAGTCGACATTGCAAATGGTTGTCACTATATAGCGGCGGCTTTGACGGCTCGCCTTTTACGTGGTGCCGGCGAGTGCGCGGTAAATGTGCTAGCTATTGTGTTATCTATTGTGATCTAAAACGGCTTGAAAACCGAAAAAAAGCAAATAGAAACAATAGCGCGGGTCGAACGAGTTTCGTCGAGAGAATCAGTCCTCAAGAACCAGAACGTGCTCCTTGAACCCACCATTCCCTTCAGCTCTGTGGACCTCGGACAAGTTCGGCTTGCCGGGCGAAGCCGACTCGGCTCGAATGGCAGCACGCATCTTTTCGAAGATGCCGACGTTTATGATTACCAATCGGCATAGCCGCTAGGGAAACAGCAGTATGAGTGAACACGCGATCGAGTTCTTGCGCGGGTGGATTGGCGAAAAAGTCCATTGCCAGCCCTCGCCAGCCAGAATCGAGAAGCAGGCCGAGACCCTCGCCAGGGAATGTGCGGCCAAAGCTGCCGAAGCCGGCATACCCCTGGAGGATATCCAGGAAGAGGTCGGCGACATTCAGGAGCTCATTGCTTCGAGGCTCGAAGAGGCGGCCGAGGCCGATCAGGACGAGCAGAATTCCAACAAGCCTGCCGGCTGACGGATCGCCCCCGGCAAAACCTGCCGGGCGATTATTGCCTGTCTGATGCAGTTGCGCGGTCTTATCGCCGCGCAGCCTTGCCAAATCTCTCCTCGAGCCATGCTTTCGGCAACGCCGGCACGAAATTGCCGTCGCGCCCGGTCATGTCATCATTGGCGACCAGCGCGTTGAGGATGGCTTCCTCCACGCTCTGAACGACGGCGTCGAAGAACGGGTTGATGTCGGCATCCGGTATGTAGCCGGCGCTGACCAGCTTGCCGGCGGCGCCGCGCGCCGCATCGGCATTGGCCGTGCTGACGGCGAGAAAAATATCGCCGGATGAATTGTATCCATAGCCGCCGGTCAGCGCGACGCCGAGCGGCACGCGTTTCGCCAGTCTTTTCAACTGATGCGGCATGAATGGCGCATCGGTGGCGACGATCGCGATGATCGAGCTCTTTTCCGCTCGCGGCGTGTTGTCCCGGATCGCCGGTTCGGCGAGTTCCGCTCCGGCCCTGACGCCACGCACGACAAGGTTCCGCCGCGCACCGAAATTCGACTGGACGAAGCAGCCGATCGTGAAACGCTCTCCGTTCCAGTCGACGCTGCGCGAGGATGTGCCCGATCCCGCCTTGAAGCCAAAGGTGATCATGCCGGTGCCGCCGCCGACGCTGCCCTCTTCGATCGGCCCGCTTTCAGCCGTCTCGAGCGCCGAAAATACATGCTCGAAGCTCACATGGTGGCCGTTGATGTCGTTTAGAAAGCCGTCATAAGTCTCGCCCGCTACCGGCAGTGCCCAGGCGCTGTCGAGCGATTGCGGCAGCACCTTCTGCATCCAGCGCAGCGTTGCGTCGCGGCTGACGCCGCAGGAATGCGTGTTGGTGATGGTGATGGGAAGATTGAACGCTCCGAGTTCCTCTATCAGATGCGAGCCGGTCAGTTCGCCATTGCCATTGGCGCTGAACACGCCGGCGAACGCCGGTACGGCCAGTTCGCCCCTGGGCCGTGGCAGGATCGCGGTCACGCCGGTGCGTACTGGACCCTTGCCGACAACGAGCGGCCCGTCCCCTGAGATCAGCGTGGTATAGCCGACCGTCACGCCAGGCACATCGGTGATGGCGTTGAAGCGGCCCGGCGTGCCATCGAATGGGATCGCGAAGGCGCGGGCGCGCGGTTTGCCCGAGGGCGTCGCAAGATGAGGGTCGGTCATTTCTTCCTCAGAAAAGCGAACCTTGGCCGCCCGGCGCCTTGAGCTTGGCCGCGGGCTTGGCAACCGTCTTCGGCCGCGCCGTGCCACTGATGGCGACTGCATCCGCGGTGCCGTCGGCGAACTCCAGCGAAAGCGCCATTCCCGACACCACGTCCGCCGCATGCTTGACCACCGCGCCGTCCACATCCTTGACCAGTGCGAAGCCCCGCGCCAGCACGGCCTTGTGCGAGAGCGTCGCCAGCAACCGATCGGCCTGCGTCAGTTTTCCACGCAGACGGTCCAGTCGTCTCGAAATCGCGTGGTCCTGCCGTCGCGTCAGGGCCAGCAGGGCATCGCCTTGCAGTTTCTGCCGCCTCGCGATCGGCGCCGGTGACAGTCTGGCCGCCGTGCGCGAAAACCGCGCCCGACGCTCGCGCACGATGGCAAGGAACGCCGCTTGCGCACGGGCGAGGTCGCGGCGGATCAGCGTGCGGGCTTCGTTCATGCGCCGCGACAAGGTGGCCGGCGTCAGCCGCTGCCCCAGAAGCCTGGCCCGCTTGCGCTCGACGCTGACCGACAGCGCCCGGCCAAGCCGGCTCGTCGCCTCGTCGAAGCGCCGCCGCGGCAGCGCCAGCAACTGGTCGGGCGAGGGCAGCGCACGGGCGGCCGCGCGCGCCGCTTGCCGCTTGCGTTCGAAATTGCGCGACACCGCGGTCTTCAACCGTGCGCTGAGACCGGCAAGCGTCGCTTCGAGGTCGACCTTGACCGGCACGGCGATTTCGGCGGCGCCCGTCGGCGTCGGCGCCCGCACATCCGCCGCCAGATCGACCAGCGTCCAGTCGGTCTCGTGGCCGACGGCGGAAATCAACGGAATGGCCGAAGCGGCGACGGCCCGGGCGAGCGCTTCGTCGTTGAAGCCCCACAGATCCTCCAGGCTGCCGCCGCCGCGTGCCACGATCAACAGGTCGGGCCGCGGGATGGCGCCGTCCCATGGCAGTGCGTTGAAGCCGTTGACGGCAGCGGTCACCTCCGCTCCTGCCATTTCGCCCTGCACCCGCACCGGCCAGACGAGCACATGCAGCGGAAAGCGGTCCTTGATGCGGTGGATGATGTCGCGGATGACGGCGCCTGTCGGCGAGGTGACGACGCCGATGACGCGCGGCATGAAGGGCAGCAGGCGCTTGCGGCCGGCGTCGAACAGGCCTTCGGCCTGCAGCCGGCGCTTGCGCTCTTCCAGCAGCGCCATCAGCGCGCCGGCACCGGCCGGCTCAAGATTGTCGATGACGATCTGGTAGTTGGACTTTCCGGGATAGGTGGTCAGCCTGCCGGTGGCGATCACCTCCATGCCTTCCTCTGGACGGAATTTCAGCCGGCTCATCGTGGTCTTCCACACCACGGCGTCGAGCCGCGCGCGATCGTCCTTCAGGCAGAAATAGGCATGGCCGGAGGAATGCGGCCCGCGATAGCCGGAAATCTCGCCGCGCACCCGTACATTGCCGAAGACGTCCTCGACCGTGCGCTTCAGCGCGCCGGAAATCTCGCTCACCGTATACTCGGTGGCGTTGGTGCGTGATTCGGATGCTGTGTCGCTCATCGGCCGATTGGGGGACGGTTGTTGGCCGCCGTCAAGGCGCCTGTATCCGGCCGCGTGTCATAACGCGATCCCATCATCTCGCTACGGCCAAAAATTCGGCAGCCAGATAATCGCTGAACGCTCGAACTGCCGGCAACAGGCTGCGCCCCGAAGGCGACAGCAAAGTGATCCCAGCTTCTCCCGCCGTCCATTGCGGCAGGATGCGTTGCAATATGCCATTGCCTGTTTCGGCCTGGCAGAAATAGGCCGGCAGCGCCACGATCCCCAGGCCCGCAATGGCAGCCTGTTTCAGTGTTCCCAGATCGTCGCTGCGCAAGCGCGCCGTGAGCGGCATCAGGACAGTCTCGCCGCCGATATTGCGCAGATTCCAGACCGCCCCGCCGGTCAGCCCGTTCAGTGCGAGGCCGCCATGGTCGGCAAGGTCCTGTGGGCTTGTCGGTGTGCCTGCGCCGGCAAGATAGATGGGTGCGGCGAAAAGATGCCAGGGCGTCGGCGCGAACCGACGCTGGATCAGGCTGGAATCGGGCAGCGGCTCGACATGGCCGCGAAGCGCAAGGTCAAACCCCTCGTCGACAAGATCCACATACCTGTTGGTCGCGTGCTGGATGATGTTTACCTTGGGAAACGTTAAAAGGAACCGGGGTAGCAATTCCGCCAGGAACGACTGCGCCATGCCGATCGAGCAGGTGAAGCGGACCGTACCGCTGGGCTCGGCCAGTCGTCGCGCCGCGGCGCCTTCGGCCGATTCCGCCTCGACCAGCATTCCCACAGCAAACTGATAGACCTCCTGGCCGATATCAGTGACGGCGAAGCTGCGGGAGGTTCGCTGGATAAGACAGACGCCCAGCTGTTTCTCGAGCTCGATGATGCGCCGGCTGATGTTGGACTTTGATCGTCCAAGCGCGTGGCTTGCGGCAGTGAAGCTCTGTTTCTCGACCACCTTCGCAAAATAATAAAGATCGTTCAGATCCAGCACAGTCGCACATCGTTGCCAATAGAGGACGATGCTTCCAGTTCTATGCCATTTTGGCTGTTTCGTCCAGATATTACCTTGCCAATTGCCGCGCTGATCAGCGGGTGCTGGGCTCCATTTGGAAAAAGGAATAGGCATGACCGACCAGTTGAATATGAGCCACCACTCGAGCGTGGCTGACGTATCGGCCCGACCACGGTTTGGTCTGGTTTTGACATTGCTGGCTTTTGCCCAGCTTATTATTTCGATCGACTACAATATCGTTTTTGTCGCTTTGCCCGAGATCGGCCTGGGCCTCGGCTTCTCGGCGCAGACCCTGCAATGGGTCGTGAGTGCGTATGCGGTTGCGTTTGGCGGTTTCCTCTTGCTTGGAGGCAGGGCATCCGACCTGCTTGGGCGTCGGCGAATGTTCGTTTTCGGGCTTGTCCTCTACGCAGTGTCTTCGCTGGTCGGCGGTTTCGCCACGACGCCTCAGATCCTGATTGCCGCGCGCGCCGTGCAGGGCTTGGGCGGCGCTTTTCTTTTCCCGGCCACCCTGTCGCTGGTCAACACCACCTTCAGCGAAGGTCGCGAACGCAATATCGCTTTGTCCGTATGGGCCGGCTCTGGTGCCGGGGGCATGGTTCTGGGCTCGTTGCTTGGCGGCGTGCTGACCCAGGCATTCGGCTGGGAGGCGGTGTTCTTCGTCAACGTGCCTTTGGCCGGCATCGCGATCGTGGCGGCCTTTCCGGTGATTCTAGGAGACAGCGGGTACCAGTCAGGCGGCAAGTTCGATCTGCCGGGCGCATTGACGGCGACGGTCGGTACCACCCTGCTCGTTTTCACGCTCGTCCAGGGTCCAGAGTACGGCTGGGCCTCACAGGGTATTCTGGTCAGCGCTGCCGTTGGGATCCTGTTGCTGGCGCTCTTCGTGGCCATAGAGGCGCATAGCCGCGACCCGTTGCTGCCGCTGCGGCTGCTGGCCAACCGCAACCTCAGCACCGGCGTCGTCACCACATTCCTGTTCACCGCCACGTTCGGTTCTTTGCTCTATTTCCTGTCTTTCTACTTCCAGACAGTGCAGGGCTTCGGCGTTCTGCAGACTGGTTTCGCCTTCATGGTCCCGATGTTGGCCGTCTTGTCGGGCAATGCGCTGAGCGGTCGGATGGCGACCCGTCTGGGTACACGAAACACACTCGTCGTCAGCCTTGCGATCGGCGCGATTGGTACGGCGGGCCTGGGCATGGCCATGTCGGCGGACAGCACTTATGCCGACCTGGTCCCCGGACTGATTGTCTTCAGCCTCGGCGGCGGCATCACCTTTCCAACAATGTTCGCAGCCGCAGCCAAGGGCGTTGCCGCGCATGAGCAAGGCATCGCCTCAGGCATTGCATCCACGGGTCAGCAGGTCGGTAGCGCGGTGGGGCTGGCTGTCCTGGTAGCCGTTGCAAACGCCGGCACCGGCGGTTTGACAGGAGAAGCGCTGCGCGTCGCTACCGCTGAGGGTGTGCGGATGGCCGTCTATCTCGCCGCTGCCGGTACCGCGGCGATGATCCTCGTCGCACTGAATTTCCGTCGTCATTGAGCCCTAACTTGCATCGGCTCCGCGGTGGCAGGCCCCATGGCGCTATGAGACACGAAGCCCTACCAGCCCGGCAGGATCTGGTTCGGCTTGGTCCGCTTCATCTTCGCGAAGGCGAGGGCGGCGAAATCGAACGTGCCGGTCTCCTCGCCGAGCGGCACGGAAATATTGTCGAGGCTTTCCGAAATATGGCGGGCGAGCGCGTCGACGATCTCCGGCCGCGAGGTCTGGCCGCGCATGATGCCGATGCGGCAATCGGGCAGGGCGCCGAAACCGTCGGCCTCGCCCAGCACCCGCATGCCGGGCCGCAGCGCGCATTCCGGCAGCACCGAGATCGCCAGGCCGGAAAGCACCGCCGCGGCGATAACGGTGGCCGAGAAGCTGGTGAACAGGATGCGGTAGTCGCGGTTCTGCTGGTCGAGCACGTCGGCGGCGGCCCGCCGCCAGATGCAGTTCGGCCGGCCGAAGGCCATCGGCAGGATCGGCTGCTCATGCGTCGCATGATTGGCCGAGGTAACCCACAGCAGCGGTTCGCGCCGCACCACTTCCGATTGGCCGCGCGCGTCATTGTGCGTCACCAGCGCCAGGTCGAGATTGCCGCGCTTGATGTGTTCGACCAGTCCCGGCGTCGGTTCGCAGATAACGGTCAGTTCGACATGCGGGTTGGAACGGGCAAACCGCGCCATGATCTCGGGCAGGAAGCGATCGGCATAGTCGTCCGGCGTGCCGATGCGGATGGTGCCTTCGAGCCGGCGGTCGTCGAAGGCGGCCAGTGTTTCCTTGTTGAGATAGAGCAGCCGCCTTGCGTAGGAGAGCAGTCTGTCGCCTTCCTCGGTCAGCCGGTTGGTGCGGCCGTCTTTTTCGAACAGCGGCTTGCCGATCCGCTCTTCGAGCCGCCGCATCTGCATCGACACCGCAGACTGGGTGCGATGCACGGCTTCCGCCGCGCGGGTAAAGCTGCCGGTGTCGACAATCGAGATGAAGGTCTGCAACTGATCGAGATCGAGCGGCGCTTTCATCGGTCTAATCCATCATTGATGTTGATGCTAAAGATTAGAAACATTCGTTGGATTAATCAATCGCGCCGTGGCAAATTCCGACTGTCCACATGAAGGCATGTGAATCGAAGCCGGAACGGCCGCTGTCGCCAGCGCCCGATCGACTGGTTTCGCTCGTTCGAATGTGAAGGAGACCGACATGGCTACGTTTGATTTCGCTACCGAGACCTCGCGCATCACCTCGCGTCCGGCCGTTGCGACGCGCGTGGCCAATGCCGCTGCCAATGTTTACCGCGCCTGGAAAAACCGTCGCGCCTTTTATCGCCTCGGCGAGATGTCGGATGCCGAGCTCGCCGACATCGGTCTGACCCGCGCCGACCTGCACGTCGCTGTCGGTGTGCCCTTTGGCCGCGATCCGACCGAGAGGCTTCGCGTCATCGCGGTCGAGCGCGCCGAAACGATCGAGGATATTGCCCGCAAGGTGGCCTGATCGCACAAATTCGCGATTTTGGTCGCATTGAACCTTTTTGAGGCACGAAGCCACCAAGTTACGCAGGCTCCCCACTCCCTGCCGGATCCCCCCGGCCAGCCTGCGCGCTGCCCGGTCCTCCCAGGACCGGGCTTTCTTTTTTGGGCGGCACTGATGATTGGATGCCGGTGTCTAGTCTACCGCCGGCCCATACCCTGCTTGAACTGGTCGAAGATCGACTCCATGCCTTTCTGGTAGTCGTCGCGCTGCTGGGCACCCGTCTCGAACATCTTGCCGAACAGGTCGTCGAACGGATTTCTCGGCCTGCCGCTCGGATTGGCCTGCGGCTGCGGCGCCTGGGGCTGCGGTTGTTGCGCACCACCGCCGAACATGTCCTGCAGTACTTTGCCGAGCGGATTGTCACCATAAGGGTTCTGTGTCTGCTGGGGCTGGTTCTGCGGCTGCTGCGGCTGTTGCGCGCCGCCGCCGAACATGTCCTGCAGCACCTTGCCGAGCGGATTGTCACCATAAGGGTTCTGTGTCTGCTGCGGCTGGCTTTGCGGCTGCTGCCCGCCGCCGAACATGTCCTGCAATACCTTGCCGAGCGGGTTGTCGCCGTAAGGGCTCTGCGTCTGTTGCGGCTGCTGTGCGCCGCCGAACATATCCTGCAGCACCTTGCCGAGCGGATTGTCCGCTGGGCCTGCAGGCTGAGGGGCCGGCGCCTGGCTGCCGCCGCCCGCTTGCCGCATCATCTGCTCGATGAGTTCGCCGAGCGGATTGCCGCCGCCGGGCCCACCCCCTGCCGCATGCATCTGTCCGCCTAGCTGGTTGGTGGTCTGCTTGAACAGCCCGCCCATCATCATCGAGGCGATTGCCGGCAGCATCTGCTGCAGGACCTGCTGGCTGACACCGCTCGCTTGCGCGGCCTGGCTGGCGACGGCGCGTGACAGATCCTTCGAGCCGAACAAATGCCCCAGAATTCCGTTGCCTTCATCGAGACCCTGCGGTGAGAAGGCCCGGCTTGCATCCTCGAAATATTTGGCGTGCTGGCCGCTGGCCATCGCCGTCATGAAGGAGCCGAGCCCGTAAGGGTCCGCTGTGTTGCGCTTCAGCCCCTGCGAAAAGGCCGGCAGCAGCGCCGCGACCGCCGCCTGCGTCTGCTGCTGCGAAAGCCCGAACTGCTGGGCCAGCGCCTGCATGCCGTTGCCGTTCTGGGCCTGTGCCAGAATATCGAACAAGGAAGGCATTGTTTTCTCCTCCGGGAAAATCCTCGTTTGGAGAAGCCTAGTTCGTTTCCATCACTGATTGAAGCGAATTTGCCGGACCGTGGCTCATGCGGATAGCGAAGCGTTAATACGCGTATTCCATGAACACCGGCTCGATCGAGCCGCCCCAGCGTGTGTGGTAGGCCGACAGCATCTCTTCGGCGCTGGTC
Organism: Mesorhizobium sp. M1295; assembly: GCF_040318135.1. Taxonomy (NCBI): domain Bacteria; kingdom Pseudomonadati; phylum Pseudomonadota; class Alphaproteobacteria; order Hyphomicrobiales; family Phyllobacteriaceae; genus Mesorhizobium; species Mesorhizobium sp. M1295. The sequence goes on along the minus strand of NZ_JAMYLU010000014.1, from coordinate 39,025 downwards.
GTGCCGCGCGCGACGACCTCGTCCAGCGTGTTGAGGAACGAGGTCTCGTCATAGCCGTCGCGGTTCTTGCGGTCGCGGTTCTTCAGTCCCATGCGCGAGATGACGAGCACGTCGCGGGCGATCTCGCGCAACGTCGTGTTACGGAAGGGCGCCGAAATGCCCTGTTCCGGCACTGCGTTGCGCATTGCCAGCACTTCGTCATAGCTCCAGCTCGAGGTCAGCGCCTCGGCCGCGTCGAGCGCAGCCGCATCGTAGAGCAGCCCGACCCAGAAGGCCGGCAGCGCGCAGATGCGCCGCCACGGCCCGCCATCGGCGCCGCGCATTTCAAGAAAGCGCTTCAGCCGCACGTCGGGGAACAGCGTCGACAGATGGTTCGCCCAGTCGCCCATCGTCGGCAGCCCGTCCGGCAGTTCGTTACGGGCAGCACCTGCCATGAACTGGCGGAAGGTGATGTGCGTCATGTCATGGTACTGGCCGTCGCGGATGACGAAATACATCGGCACGTCGAGCGCCCATTCGACGTAATCGGCAAAGCCGAAATCGGGAGAGAAACAGAATTCGAGCAGGCCGGAGCGCTGGTTGTCGGTGTCTCGCCAGATCTCACCGCGCCAGCTCTGCAAGCCGTTCGGCCGGCTTTCGGTGAAGGGCGAGTTGGCAAACAGCGCCGTCGACAGTGGCTGCAGCTTCAGCGACACCTGCATCTTGCGGCGCATGTCGGCTTCGCTCTCGAAGTCGAGGTTCACCTGGATGGTGCAGGTCCGATACATCATGTCGAGACCCTTGGTGCCGACCTTGGGCATGTAGCGGGTCATGATCTCGTAGCGCGACTTCGGCATTTTCGGCGTCTCGGCCAGCGACCATTTCGGGCTGCCGCCAAGGCCGAGAAAACGAATGCCCATGGGTTCGGCGATCTCGCGTACCTGCGCCAGATGCGCATTGCCTTCCCGGCAGGTCTGGTGGATCGTCTCCAGCGGCGCGCCGGAAAGTTCGAACTGGCCGCCGGGTTCCAGCGAGATCGCGCCCTGGCCGGTCGGCTCGACCAGGCCGATGATGCGGCCGGCATCCATGATCGGGTCCCAGCCGAGTTTGTCCTGCATGCCTTCGAGGATGGCGCGGATACCGCGCTCGCCGCCATACGGCACCGGCGCATTGCCGTCGATATAGAACGGGAATTTCTCGTGCTCGGTGCCGATCCGCCATTTGTCGCGCGGCTTGTTGCCTTCGGCCAGATGCTCGACGAGTTCGTCGACGCTTTCTATCGGCCGGAAATCGGTAGTATCGCGCGCCATAACAGCCCTCCGCACATGACCCCGAAAATCGGCTTCGATTTTCGGAAAGGATCATGTGCCCAATCAATATGCTACAGCGTCCTTTGCGCGCCCGAAAGGACGCGCTGCGCTGCAGAGCGGCCGGACGACCGCCGGCGCTAGATGGACGAAATGTCAGTAGCCGATCAAGCGAAAAATCCTGAGCCAGAGGGTAACGGGAATTGATCACCAATCGCCGATTGTCGCCTGGATCAGCGCCAGTGCCGCCACCGCCGCCGTATCCGCTCGCAGGATGCGCGGCCCGAGCGGAATGGCGGTAACGAAGGGCAGCGCTCTCAGCATCCCGCGTTCCTCGTCGGAAAAGCCGCCCTCCGGCCCGACCAGCAGCGCGAGCTTGTTCTCCCGCACCGCCTGCAATGCCGGCAGGGGATTGTTGGTGGCGGCATCCTCGTCGCAGAAGATCAGCCGCCGCTCCTTGTCCCAGCCTGCCAGCAGACGCTCGAATTTCTCCGCTTCGCGCACATCAGGTACCGCCAATATGCCGCATTGTTCGGCCGCCTCGACGACATTGGCGCGGAGGCGCTCGATGCCGGGTTTTGCCACTTGCGTATGCTGGGTGATGACCGGCTGCAGGGTGCCAGCGCCCATCTCCACCGCCTTCTGCACCAGATAATCGAGCCGTCCTTGCTTCAGCGGCGCGAAGCAATAGACGAGATCGGGCAGTGGCGGCTGCGGCCGCTGCAGCGCCATCACCTTCAGGCGCAACGCCTTCTTCGATTTCGCGGCGATCGCCGCCGACCATTCGCCGTCGCGGCCGTTGAACACCAGAACCTCGGCGCCTTCGCCGAGCCGCAGCACACGCGAGAGATAATGGCTCTGCTGCGGGCCGACGTCGAACTCGGTATCCGGTCCAAGCTCGTCCGGCACGAACAGCCGCTGCATCTTGTAATTGGCGCGCATCGCCGAGGAATGCGCAACGTCACCCTCGGCGTCAAGCCTCGGCGGAAGGATGCCAGACAGGCTCGTAGCCTTGCTGCAGCACCGAAACAGTTGTCGCCGGCGTGAGCATGCGGATTGGACCGTCGGAAAAACCGCCGAACCCCACCGGTTCGCGATAGCCGCCGAAACTCCAGGGCAGCGCGGCGCCGTCAAACAGGGCGTACGCCCTGTTTCCTGACGAGATCATCGTGCCGTCCGGCAAGTCCGCAAGCGCCTCCGGTTCCAGTCTCGGCGCCGGTCCGCCCGATGCCAGGCGCTCCTTGTGCAGGCGCTTGTCGAGTTGCGGCGCGCGCGGCTCGGCAATGCCGAAGGCGTCGCCGAAGCGCTGGACAAAATCCCTGGCTCGCTCGCGCCGGCAGAAAAAGCACGGCCGGTGCCCGGCCGCCAGCGCCGTCACCTCGTCGAGGAAAAACAGTTCGGTCCAGCCGGCCTTGCCGCCCAATTGGTCGTCGCTTTGCCGGTTGCGACCCATCGGCTCGCGCCGCACATTGCGGAATTCGCAGACGCAGATGATCCAGGCTTGCAGCGCCCAGCGCTTCTTCAACAGCGTTCTCGTCTCGGCGTCGTGAATGATGCCGCGATTGCCCATGAACAGGCCGCGCTCCGGCACGGCATGGATGGCGCCGAACGGATCGACCCGGTTTTGCAGTGGCATAGGCGTTCCCTGTTGGCTGCAATGCTGGCGCCATGATATCCCTCGCCGCATCAATTTCATGTCAGCAGGTTTCGATGCGGGTCTTGGTCGTCCAGAACTTCGACAATGAGGGCCTTGGCCAGATCGGCGCGGCGCTTGTCGAGGCCGGCGCCGATATCGATCTGCGCCGGCCCTATCGCGGCGACGCGCTGCCGCAAGATAGCGGCGGGCATGACGCCATGGTGGTGCTCGGCGGCGCCCAGAATGCACTGGACGACGAGCTCTGTCCTTATTTTCCGGGCCTGCTCGACCTGACGCGCGATTTTGCCGAGAGGGATCGCGCGGTGCTCGGCATCTGCCTTGGCGGCCAGTTGGTCGCGCGCGCCTTTGGCGGCGAGAACCAGATCGGCGGTGCCTCGGAGTTCGGCTGGCACGAGGTAGCGCTCACCGCGGCCGCGAACGCCGATCCGGTGCTCGCCGCCTTGCCCGAAAAATTCCCGATCTTCGAATGGCACGACGACACCTTTGTCTTGCCTGAGAGGGCCGTGCGGCTGGCCGGCAACGCCGTCGCCGAGAACCAGGCGTTCCGCATCGGCCGCGCCGTCTATGGCTTCCAGTTCCATTTCGAGGCCGACCGGCCGATGGTTCGCGACTGGAGCACCTCCTTCGCACCGCTGATTGCCGAGCGGCATCCTGAATGGGCAGGTCGGCTCGACGATGAAATGGCCCGCAACGGACCGCAAGCCGATGCCGCCGGCCTGGCCATCGCCCGCGCCTGGGTGGCGACGATCTGACGACTCATACAGCCAACGTTGCCTATTTGGCGACGTTGCATATTTGGCACGCGGCGCCAAATCCGCCGGGGATAACGCGTTTCATCCTTGGCCTGTGTCAATCCGCTAGCCTAAAAGGCGCCGCTCTGCATCTTCCGTGCAACCGCGATGAACCTATCCTGTGACCCGCGCGACACACCGCCGATACAGAACATGCCTAGAAGCGCGAAACCGTCAGACATTTGCGACGAATTTTGCGTTTCAACGCATTGGTAACCCGCTCGTGCATAGATGCAGGAAGCTCAACAAGAGATGACGTCCGTGAAAGCAGCCTTTTTGTCCTTTGCCATGTTGTCGGCCATTGTCTTGTGCGGCCTCGGCATTTATTCCGCCGACGCAGCCAACAACCACAATGCCGTCGACGGCTACGGCGTCACCGCCGCGCTTCGCTAGACCCTCTGCTCATAACCCCACGCCTTCCCTAAGCCCGCTCACCCGTGACTGTCAGGATATGCTTGTCCGCGCCGTCCACGACGAGCGCGGTGAGGTTTCCCGACTGCCAGGCGAGGGTGTCGACATTGACGCGGTTGCCTGTGATCTCGGGCTTGGGCACCGGCGTATGGCCGTGCACCACGATCTTGGGATGAAGACCGGTGTGATCGTGGAAGACCTCGCGGATCCAGATCAGGTCCTGCGGGCTCTGGCTTTCCAGCCCAATGCCGGGCCGGATGCCGGCATGGCAGAAGAAGAAATCGCCGAACGTCACTGAAAAGGGCAGCGAGCGCAGGAATTCGACATGGTTCTGCGGCACCGCCTCGACCAGTGCGGCGTGCCCTTGCCGCAATGCCGCATCGGCGCGGCCAAACCAGGCGCTGCTCCCACCGAGTGACACACCATACGACAGCGCCGTCTGGATGCCGCCATAGCGCATGAACAGCCCGTCCTGATCGGGGACATCGAGAAAATCGAGAAAGCCGAGATCATGATTCCCGGCCAGCATCAGGTGACGCGGATCGCGTTTTTGCGCGTCGATCAGGAAATCGATGACGCCTTTGGAGTCCGGGCCGCGGTCGACATAGTCGCCGAGATGGATCACGCGCCAATCGGCCGACGGCCTTTGACCGAGCTCCGCCTCGATCCGCCGGTGCATGGCGGCCAGCAGGTCGAGCCGGCCGTGCACATCGCCGATCGCATAAAGGCGCATGCCTTGCGGTCCGCGCGCCTCGTAAAAATTGATGCCGGGCTCCGTCAATGCCTGCGTCGCCTCCGTGATCATGCTGTCACGGGACTTTAGCGCCGAAGCTGATCCTTGCCCATGTCGGTGACCAGACGCTTTCCGCACAGTGCCAGCGTTATGTCCATCTCCTTGCGGATGATTTCCAGCGCCTTGGTAACCCCTTCCTTGCCGAGTGCGCCGAGGCCGTACAAGAAAGGCCGGCCGATATAGGTGCCCTTGGCGCCGAGGCACAGTGCTTTGAGCACGTCCTGGCCGGAACGGATGCCGCCGTCCATATGCACCTCGATCGTGTCGCCGACGGCATCGGCGATCTCTTCGAGCGCCATGATCGATGACGAGGCGCCGTCGAGCTGGCGGCCGCCATGGTTGGAAACGATGATCGCATCGGCACCCGACCTGGCCGCCATCATCGCATCTTCCTTGTCGAGAATGCCTTTCAGGATCAGCTTGCCGCCCCAGCGCTCCTTGATCCAGGCGACGTCCTTCCACGACAGATGCGGATCGAACTGCTCCTTCGTCCACGACGAAAGCGAGGCGAGGTCGCCGACGCCCTTGGCATGGCCGACGATGTTGCGGAAGCTCCGGCGCTTGGTCCCGGCCATGCCGACGCACCAGCGCGGCCTTGTCGCCATCTGCCAGAGGTGCTTCGGCGTCATCCGCGGCGGCGCCGAAAGCCCGTTGCGGATATCCTTGTGGCGCTGGCCCAGGATCTGCAGGTCGAGCGTCAGCACCAGCGCCGAACATTTCGCCGCCTTTGCCCGGTCGATCAAATCGAAGACGAAATCCTTGTCGCGCAGCACATAGAGCTGGAACCAGAACGGCTTCCTGGTCACCGACGCGACATCCTCGATCGAGCAGATGCTCATCGTCGACAGCGTGAACGGCACGCCGAATTCTTCCGCCGCCTGCGCCGCCAGCATCTCGCCGTCCGGATGCTGCATGCCGGTCATGCCGGTCGGCGCCAGCGCCACCGGCATCGCCACCTTCTCGCCGATCATGGTCGATTCCAGCGAGCGGTTGTCCATGTCGACCAGCACGCGCTGGCGGAACTTGATCTTTTGGAAATCCTCTTCGTTGGCTCGGTAGGTGCTTTCGGTCCAGGCGCCGGAATCGGCGTAGTCGAAGAACATCTTCGGCACACGGCGGCGCGCCAGGTCCTTGAGGTCGGCGATGGTGAGGATGCTGCTCATGGATCTTTTTCCGCTGGTTCTTCGCTGGTTCGTCGTTGAATTTTCTGGCCGCGGCCTACGGCTGTTTTCTTGCCGGCTCGCCATCACCGGGCTCGGAGCGCTGCCTGAGCCTCAGCCGCGACACGCGCTGCCAGTCGCCGCTGCGCTCGGCCTCGGCCATCGACCGTTCGACATAGGAGATGTGGTCCATCGCCGCCTGCCGCGCCGCGGCCGGATCGCCGGCCTTGACCGCGGTGTAGATTGCCCGGTGCTGCGAAAGCAGCGCCTCGCGCGCACCCGGCACGCTGAACACCAGCCGCCGGTTCTGGAACACGCCTTCCGACAGCAGCCGGTAACAGGCGCGCAGCGTGTGCAGCAGGATGATGTTGTGCGCGCATTCGCAGATCGCGTGATGGAACTCAACGTCGATTTCCGCCTCGTCGTCGAAATTGCCGGTCCGGTGCGCCTCGTCCATCCGTGCCATGATGCGGTCGAGCAGCGCCAGATCGTCCGATGTGGCGCGCCGCGCCGCATATTCCGCCGCCACCGCCTCGATCTCGCGGCGGTACTCCAGATAGTCGGTCACCGCCTTGCGATGCATCGAGATCAGGTCGGCCACCGGCTTCGTGAACAGCTGGCCGATGACGTCGGCGACATGGGTGCCGCCGCCTGGCCGTGTCGTCAATAGCCCGCGCCCTTCCAAGGCTTTCAAGGCATCGCGCAGGATCGGCCGCGACACCTCGAACTGGCGCGCCAGCTCGCGCTCGCCCGGCAGCCGGTCGCTGGTGCGCAGCACGCCTTCGAGGATCAGGCTCTCGATCTGCTGCACCACCTCGTCGGCAGTGCGCGAATGCTCGATCCGGGAGAAAATGTCGCTCAAACGGGGTGCCTGGGGGTTGAACCGATGTCGCGCAAGATAAAGCCAGCGTCGCCAACTGGTCAAATTATTTATCCAATTCGCCCGGCCGGGTCGGTTTCACAGCCGCGGCTTCATATCACCTTCTGCTAAACTGGCTGTTTGCGTCCCCTGGCGATTGCCTCTAGAGCAATTCCAGGAAAAGTGTGAAACGGTTTTCCGTCCGGAATTGCGCAGAATCAAAGGGATAGAGCGGTTCGGCGTTTCCGTGAAACGATAAAACCGCTCTAGAGGGACATCATTGCCAAAGGGCTCAGAGAAGCCCGGGGGACCAGCCGTGCCAGACGCCGACCCGTCCAATCTCGAATTCCAGCTGCGCGCCAAAGCCATGGGCGGCAGCGTCATGGGCTTTCCGGCGCATGAAGGTCGGCCCGGCGCGCTCGGCGAGGTCCACGCCCGACCGCATCCGCTGGTCGAAAAGCCGCGCGTGCTGGTGCAGCTTTCCTTCATGACCGAAGGCGGCTCGAGCGTCGATCTGGCAGTGCTTTCGGAACTGTCGCAGCGCCTTGGTATTGCCGCGCCCGACCGCCATGCCCGCCATCACGCGATGAAGTGGGGCAAGGGCTCGCTGCGCTGGGAACGGCACACGGAGTTCTCGACCTATCTCTGGGAAGGGCCGCTCGCCGAAAACGGCAGGGGGCAAGAAGATACCCCCTTCGGCAACGGGTTTTCGCCGCCGGGCACGGTGATTTCCGGCATCAGGCTCGAAATCCGCAAATGGACACCGGCGAACGAGCGGCTGATCGCCGGCTTCGACCCGACCAGCCTGTGCTATTCGCTGGTCGAGCGCGGCAACGCGGCCATCGTCACCGATTTCCGCCAGGATGGCGACGGCTTGACCCGCATGCTGGTGCTCGATCGCGGGCTGACACCGGCGCGCACCGGGGCGCTGTCGCAGCGGCTGATCGATATCGAGACCTACCGCACGCTGGCCATGCTTGGGCTGCCGCTGGCGCTGATGCTTTCGGGGCGTGCCCGCCGCATCGAGGACAGGCTGGCCCAGACCACGCTGGAAATGAAGGTCGCCGAAACCCGCGACAGCCAGACCTTGCTGGCCGACCTGACCGAACTTGCCGCCGAACTGGAGGCGGATGCCGCCTCCAGCCTCTACCGGTTCGGCGCCAGCCGTGCCTATGACGGCATCGTCGGCGAGCGGCTGGAGGCGCTCGAGGAAGAAGCCGTGCCCGGCTACGACACCTGGGGCGGGTTCCTGCAGCGGCGCGTCGCGCCGGCCATGCGCACCTGCCGTTCGGTCGAGGAGCGCCAGGCCAATCTGTCGCGCAAGCTGACCCGTGCCACCACGCTGCTGCGCACCTGGGTCGACGTCGAGGTCGAGAAGCAGAACCGCGATCTCTTGGCATCGATGAACAATCGCGCCCGCCTGCAATTGCGCCTGCAGCAGACGGTGGAAGGGCTGTCGGTCGCCGCCGTTTCCTACTATGTCGTCGGCCTCATCGGCTACGTCGCCAAGGGCGCCTCGATCTTCGGCCATGCCTTTGCGCCGGAAATGGTCACCGCCGCCTCGGTGCCGCTCGCCGTCCTGCTCGTCTGGTGGGGCGTGCGCCGTGTCCGCCGCATGCACTCCGAACCGGGCAAGCAGCCGGGCGAGTAGTGTGGGGCGCGCAGCGGCAGATTGCCGCTGCGAAAGGCTGTCCCGGCCATAGGCCCGCGATCCCGGCCAAAGCGGCATTTGCAACCGATAGCCGTCGCTGGTAAAAGATTTTTACCAGTCGGTCGAAGGAGGCTGTCGATGTCCGGTCTTGCGATGCCGAAACCAGACGACGCCACGCTGCGCCGGCGCGATGAGATCGTCGCCGATATGCGCATCATCGTGCCGGGCGAGGGCGTCGTCGACGCAGCCAATGCGATGCGCGCCTTCGAGAGCGATGGGCTCACCGCCTACCGGCAATTGCCGCTGGTCGTGGTGCTGCCGCAAACCGTGGCGCAGGTCTCGCGCGTGCTGAAATATTGCAGTGACCGCAATATCCGCGTCGTGCCGCGCGGCTCCGGCACCTCGCTCTCCGGCGGCGCGCTGCCGCTGGAAGACGCGGTGCTGCTGGTGATGAGCCGCTTCAACCGCATCCTCGAGATCGATTTCCAGAACCGCATCGTCGTCGCTCAGCCCGGCGTCACCAATCTCGGCATCACCACCGCCGTCGAGCAGGAGGGCTTCTATTACGCCCCCGATCCATCCTCCCAGATCGCCTGCTCGATCGGCGGCAATGTCGCGGAAAATTCCGGCGGCGTGCACTGCCTAAAATACGGTCTCACCGCCAATAATGTGCTTGGTATCGAGATGGTGCTGATGAATGGCGAGGTGGTGCGCCTCGGCGGCAGCCATCTCGACGCGGAAGGCTACGACCTGCTCGGCGTGATGACCGGCTCCGAAGGATTGCTCGGTGTCGTCACCGAGGTCACCGTCCGCATTTTGAAGAAGCCCGAGACGGCGCGTGCCCTGCTGATCGGCTTCCCGACCAGCGAGCAAGCCGGCCAATGTGTCGCCGACATCATCGGCGCCGGCATCATCCCGGGCGGCATGGAGATGATGGACCGCCCGGCCATCCACGCCGCCGAGGATTTCGTCCAGGCCGGCTATCCCCTGGATGTCGAGGCGCTGCTGATCGTCGAGCTGGACGGGCCGGGTGTCGAGGTCGACCATCTGATCGGCCTGGTCGAAGCCATTGCCTATAGGAACGGCTCGACCACATGCCGCATTTCGCAATCGGAGCAGGAGCGGCTGAGTTTCTGGGCCGGCCGCAAGGCAGCCTTCCCGGCGGTCGGCCGCATCTCGCCCGACTATTACTGCATGGACGGCACCATCCCGCGCAAGGAATTGCCGCGCGTCCTCGCCGGCATGCGCGAACTGTCGGAGAAATACGGGCTCGGCGTCGCAAATGTCTTCCACGCCGGCGACGGCAATCTGCATCCGCTGATCCTCTACGACGCCAACGTGCCGGGCGAGCTCGACAAGGCGGAGAGTTTCGGCGCCGACATATTGCGGCTCTGCGTCAAGGTCGGCGGCGTGCTGACCGGTGAGCACGGGGTCGGCGTCGAGAAGCGCGACCTGATGCCGGAAATGTTCAACCAGATCGATCTCGACCAGCAGATGCGCGTCAAATGCGCCTTCGACCCCAATCACCTGCTCAACCCGGGCAAGGTATTTCCGCAGCTGAGGCGATGCGCGGAGCTCGGGCGGATGCACGTGCATCGCGGGCAGCTGGCATTTCCGGACATTCCGAGGTTTTGAGTGTATGTTGGCGCTTGGACACCCCCCTCTGTCCTGCCGGACATCTCCCCCGCGAGGGGGGAGATTGGCTGCTTCAACGTCCTGCTCGCCTTCAAGCGTTGATGGTTGGCGAAAGCCTAAGCGACATCCGATCTCCCCCCTTGCGGGGGAGATGTCCGGCAGGACAGAGGGGGGTGGGAAGGATCGCGGCTTCTCGTCATTTACGACTGGTGGTTCTGCCGCATGACCACCTTCACCCCGACCACATCAGCGGAAACCCTCTCCACCATCGCCTGGGCCGCAGCGGAAGACTCGCCGCTCGAGATCCTCGGCCATGGTTCCAAGCGCGGCATCGGCCGGCCGCAGCAGAGCGAGCATACGCTCGACCTGTCGAACCTGTCCGGCGTCACGCTCTATGAGCCGGCCGAACTGGTGCTGTCGGCGAAAGCCGGCACGCCGCTGGCCGCGATCGAAAGCCTGCTTGCCGAAAACGGCCAGCAACTGGCCTTCGAGCCGATGGACTACGGCCCGCTGCTCGGCGGTGAACCAGGACGAGGCACGATCGGCGGCGTGCTGGCCGCGAACCTTTCCGGCCCGCGGCGGCTGAAGGCCGGGGCTGCGCGCGATCACATCCTTGGCATCGCGGCCGTTTCCGGCCGTGGCGAGGCCTTCAAGTCGGGCGGCCGTGTGGTCAAGAATGTCACCGGCTATGATCTGTCCAAGCTGATGGCCAACAGCTGGGGCACGCTGGCGGTGTTCACCGACGTCACCTTCAAGGTGCTTCCCGCTGCCGAGACCGAAGTCACGCTCGCCATCCGTGGCCTGCTCGACGATCATGCCACCGCCGCCATGGCGCTGGCACTGGGTTCCAGCGCGGAGGTGTCGAGTGCGGCCCATCTTCCTGAACGGGTCGCCGCGCGGGTCGCCGGCGGCAGTCTCGGCAGCGATGCGGCGACGCTGCTGCGCATCGAGGGTTTCGGCCCGTCGGTCGCCTACCGCATCGCGGCGCTGAAAGACCTGCTGAAAAACGCCGGTCCGCTGCAGGAGATTTCCGGTTCGGTCTCGTATTCTGTCTGGCGTGACATCCGCGATTGCGCGCCGTTCGCCGATGGCAGCGAAAGGCCGGTGTGGCGCGTCTCGATGGCGCCGTCGCAGGGCCACCTTATGGTGCTGGCGCTGCGCATGCAGGCCGCGGTCGATGCCTTCTACGATTGGCAGGGCGGGCTGATCTGGCTGCGCATGCAGCAGGACGATCCAGAGGCCGGCCTGTTGCGCGGGCTGATCAGAAAGCATGGCGGCGGCCATGCCACGCTGGCTCGCGCAACCCCTGCGCATCGCGCGGCGATACCCGTGTTCGAACCGCAAGCGCCGCCTCTTGCAGCACTGTCGGCGCGGCTGAAGGCCGAATTCGACCCGAAGAATATCCTCAATCCCGGGCGTATGGCGCCGGGCGCAGGCTCTGCTACTCTCGCCCCAGCAACCGAGGGAGGAGCGCAATGAGCGATGCAGGCCAAAACGGTACGTCACGCCAGACCGACCGCTGGCTGGAGCCCGGTCCGACCAACGCGCTGGTCATCTATATCCTCTATCTCGCCGGCCTCGTTATCGGCGTCAGCGGCATTGTCGGCATCGTCCTGGCCTATATCAACCGCGGCAAGGCCGGCGGCTTCGTTGAAAGCCATTACGCATTCCTGATCCGCACCTTCTGGATCGGCCTGCTCTATGCACTGATCTCGGCGCTGCTGATGGTCGTGGTCGTCGGCGTCGTGCTGATGGTCGCCGTCGCGGTCTGGTTCATCGCCCGCTGCATTCTCGGCCTGCAGGCGCTGCAGCGCGGCGAGGCGGTCAAGAACCCGGAAAGCTGGTTCCTGGGATTATGAGCATGATCCCCAAAAGTGGGTACCGGTTTTGGGAAAAGATCATGTTCAAACGGTAAGGATTCTTTTGCGTGCAGACTTCCTTCTCGCTTGCCCAGCTTGCCGATCCGCATGTCGCGGAATCGGAGAAGATCCTGCGCAAATGCGTGCATTGCGGCTTCTGCACGGCCACCTGCCCGACCTATGTGACGCTCGGCAACGAGCTGGATTCGCCGCGCGGCCGGATCTACCTGATCAAGGACATGCTGGAGAACGGACGGCCGGCCGACAAGGAGATCGTCACCCATATCGACCGCTGCCTGTCCTGCCTCGCCTGCATGACCACCTGCCCGTCGGGCGTCAACTACATGCATCTGGTCGACCACGCCCGCGCCCATATCGAGGAGACCTACAGGCGGCCGCTGGCCGATCGCCTGACGCGCGCCATGCTGGCGTTCGTGCTGCCTTATCCCTCGCGCTTTCGCGCGGCGCTCAAGCTGGCGAAGCTCGGCCAGCCATTCGCCGGCCTGTTCGAGAAAATCTCGGCATTGAAGCCGCTGGCGGCGATGCTGAAGCTCGCTCCAACGCACATCCCCGCTGCATCGCCGATGGCTTCGCCGGGCATCCATGCGGGGCAGGGCGCAAAGAAAAATGGCCGCGTCGCCATCCTCGCCGGCTGCGCGCAATCGGTGCTCGATCCCGGCATCAACGACTCGGCGATTTCGCTGCTGACCCGGCTTGGTGTCGAGGTCGTCGTCCCGCAGGGCGAGGGCTGCTGCGGCGCATTGGTGCATCATATGGGACGCGAGGACGCTGCCCTGGCGTCGGCCCAACGGAATGTCGACGCCTGGACGCGCGCCATCGAGCAAGGCGGACTCGACGCCATCATCATCACCGCATCCGGCTGCGGCACCACCATCAAGGATTATGGCTTCATGCTGCGCCTCGATCCTGCCTACGCCGACAAGGCCGCGCGCGTCTCGGCGCTGGCCAGGGACATCACCGAATATCTGGCAAGCCTCGACCTGCCTCAGCCGGTGCGTAGACCGGGCATCATCGTCGCCTATCACTCGGCCTGCTCGATGCAGCACGGCCAGAAGATCACCCGCCAGCCGAAGGAGCTTCTGGTCCGTGCCGGCTTCGTCGTGCGCGAGCCGCGCGAAGGGCATCTCTGCTGCGGTTCGGCCGGCACCTACAATATCCTGCAGCCCGGCATTTCGGCGACGCTGCGCGACCGCAAGGTCAGGAATATCGAGGCGACCGGCGCTGAAATCGTCGCCACCGGCAATATCGGCTGCATCACCCAGATCGCCTCCGCCGCCAAGCTGCCGGTGGTGCACACGATAAAGCTGCTCGACTGGGCCTATGGCGGGCCGAAGCCCGAAGGCGTTCGCGAAGAGAGGGCGGTCATCGCGGCCGAGTGATGCAGCGGTGGTTTACTCCGCCGCCAGTCTGTCCGCCGTGCCGTAGGTTGCCTGGTAGCGGGCGCGCTGGCGGCTGAGCGCCACCATGGTGTTGCGCAGCAGGATCGCCACGGTGATCGGGCCGACGCCGCCCGGCACCGGCGTGATCCACGACGCGACGTGCCTGACGCTCTCGGCATCGACGTCGCCGACGATGCGGCTTTCGCCGTCCGGTCCGATTTCGAATTGATGCCGATATCAATCACGGCGGCGCCCGGCTTGACCATGTCGGCCTTGATCAGCCGCGGCTTGCCGACGGCCACGAACAGCGCGTCGGCGCGGCGTGCGTGTGCCGCCACCGAGCGTGTCATGTGATGGCAGACGGTTACCGTCGCGCCTTCGCTCATCAAAAGGAAGGCGATCGGCTTGCCGACAATCTCGGAGTGGCCGACGACCACCACTTCGAGCCCCTTGAGGTCGAGGCCGGTTTCCCTGAGCAGTTCGACCGAGGCAGCGGCAGTGCAGGGCGCCAGGTCGAGCTGGTTGTAGACGATGTTGCCGATCGACGCCGGATGCATGCCCTCGACGTCCTTGAGTGGATGCACCGCCGCCTGCAGCGTCTTGATCGGGATATGCACCGGCACCGGTCGCTGGATGATGATGCCGGTGACGCGCGGGTCGGCGTTGAGGCCGTGGATCGCAGCTTCGAGTTCGCCGGCAGTGATGTCGGCGCGAAAGCGCCTCTCCTCGAAGCCGATTCCGGCCAGCCCCGCCTTGGCGCGCTGGTTGCGGACATAGATGTCGACCGCCGCTGTGTCGCCGACGGTGATCGACACCAGCTTGGGCGGAAAGCCTTCGGCGGTGGCGATCGCCGCGTCCTCGCGCACGCTGGCGATGATGCGTTGGGCAACCGGGCCGCCCTTGAGATAGCGGCTGTCATCGGAGAGGGACATCGAGATAGGGCCTTTGTCTGGAATTTTGGCTGCCACATAGCAAAGGGACGGCGAAAAGGCAGCGCGAAAAGCGAACCGCTATGCCTGTCGCGCGACGTGCCGGCGAAATCTTCGTCAATTCTCGCTGGCGGAAACAAAAAGGGCAGCACGGCTTGCCGCGCTGCCCTTTCGTGACTGGCCGCATCCCCACACGGCCCGTCCCCCGTTGTTTATTCATCTGGCCTCAGAAAGCCAAAGCTAATGTCTTTCTAGACCAGATGATTCGTCGCGGCAACTATATCACCACCACCGTTGTTCCGATATTCACGCGTTCGTAAAGATCGACCACATCCTCGTTGCGCATGCGGATGCAGCCCGACGACACCGCGCCGCCGATGGTCCAGGGCTGGTTGGTGCCGTGGATGCGGTATTCGGTCGAGCCGAGATAGAGCGCGCGTGCGCCGAGCGGGTTTTCCATGCCGCCGGCGAGATAGGTTGGCAGATAACGGCCCTTTGCGGCTTCGCGGGCGATCATCACCGCCGGCGGCCGCCAGTCCGGCCAGACCCGCTTGTTGGTGATCTTGTGAGTGCCGGACCATTCGAAGCCCGGCTTGCCGGTGCCGACGCCGTAGCGCCGCGCCTTGCCGTTCTTCTCGACCAGATAGAGGAAATTCTCTCTCGTATCGATGACGATCGTGCCCGGCTTCTGCGGGCCGTCATAGGCGACTTCCTGCGGCAAATAGACGGGATCGATCTGCGGCCGCATCACCATGCGTTTGGCCGGCGCCTGCACCGCTGCGGTGCGCAACTGATCGGGTTCAGCTTGCCGCCGGTAGCGCCGTAGCGACTGCGCTTCCTGCCGGCTCTGCCGCACGATGCCCGGCGCATGGCCGAGCTGCAGCACCCAGGGCGCCGAAAGATCGGGGCTGACTACCACCGGCGGCCTCTCGGCATAGCGGTCGTTGGCATTGGCGGCGCCGACGGCAAGCACGGCCGCGGCGCCGAACAGTGGGAACAAGAATATCTTCATCGGATCGCACCTTGATCGTCGAACATGCCGGGGCGCAAAGCCTCCCCGATTTCCGCGACATTGGGCGCGAAGCGGCAACCGAAACATGAATCGGAATGCGTAAAATGCCTGTCTGTCAGTAAACCTTTTGGTGTGGTTACCGCCCGGTTCAGGAATCTGGTAAAGCCGCGGTAAAGGCCGCTTCAAAACGCGTTAACGCCAAGACACGAACGGAATTCCGCCATGGACGAAAAGACAGGTCTGATTGCTGGTCCCGACGGCATCGCCCGCTGCTTCTGGCACGGCAACCTGCCGGATTATCTGCACTACCACGACCACGAATGGGGCCGGCCGGTCGCCGACGATCGCCGGCTGTTCGAAAAGATCTGCCTCGAAGGCTTTCAGTCGGGCCTGTCCTGGCTGACCATATTGCGCAAGCGCGACAATTTCCGCGAGGCCTTCGCCGGCTTCGATGTCGACAAGATCGCCGCCTTCACCGACGCCGATGTCGAGCGCCTGCTCGGCAATGCCGGCATCATCCGTCACCGCGGCAAGATCGTTTCGACCATCAACAACGCCAAACGCGCCCGCGAACTCATCGACGAGGCCGGCTCGCTGGCCGCCTGGTTCTGGAAGTTCGAGCCCGGCCCGGACGAGCGCCCCGAGATCGTCGACCTCGCCCATCTGCGCGCCAATCCGACGACGGCAGTTTCGGTTCGCATTTCGAAGGAGCTGAAGAAGCGCGGCTGGAGCTTTGTCGGCCCGACCACCGTCTACGCTTTCATGCAGGCGATGGGGCTGGTCAACGACCATCTCGAGGGCTGCGTCTGCCGGGAACCGGTCGAGGCGGAGCGGAAAGCGTTCAAACGGCCGAAGTGAGCGACCTTTTGCCTTCTCCCCTTGTTGTGGGAGAAGGTGGATCGGCGCGCAGCGCCGAGACGGTTGAGGGGTGTTGGAAGAAATGAGGCGTCGCGTTCCCTGGAACACCCCTCATCCGATCGAGCTTCGCTCGGCCACCTTCTCCCACAGGGGGAGAAGGAAGAGCCGCTCAGGCGCCGCCGGCGCCGGCGAGGAAAAACCCGGCCAGGATGGCCGCCAGCGCGGCGAACACCGGATAGATCACCAGCAGGCCGGTCATCAGCACGTCGCGCATGGTCGGCCCGCTGCGCTGTTGCGCCGCGATCTCGAACGGTCCCGCGATTTGCTTCGTCGTTTTTGGCGCATGGTTGTCGGCCGGCCGCAGCCGGACCGGGGCGTCGCCTGCGCCGCTATCGATGATGTCGAACTTCTGTAGCGTGGCCATGGCCCCGAACCCCTTGTTTCGGCGCGCTTATCGGCCCGGATTGTGTCGGCACGATGCCGCGCGCATGGCGCAATTGTTTCAGCTTCTTTTTCTTGCCTTCTCGCGCAGGGGGAGCAAGGAGAAGCGCAAACCCTTGCCTTCTCCGGGCTGCATCGGTAGGACACGCCGACCCGAAATAAGTCACCAATTGCTTAGCAAAGTACCCATCCCATGGCCGACAAATCCGAAAAGATGAAAGCGCGGCTGCCGCGCGGCTTTGTCGACCGCGGCGCCGACGATCTGCGCGCCGTCGAGAAGATGATGGCGACGATCCGCTCGGTCTTTGAGCTTTACGGTTTCGAGCCGGTCGACCAGCCGCTGATCGAATACACCGATGCGCTCGGCAAATTCCTGCCCGACCAGGACCGGCCGAACGAGGGCGTGTTCTCGTTCCAGGACGACGACGACCAGTGGCTGTCGCTGCGCTACGACCTGACCGCGCCAATGGCGCGCTTTGTCGCCGAAAATTTCGAGCGCCTGCCGAAGCCCTATCGCAGCTATCGCTCCGGCTGGGTGTTCCGCAACGAGAAGCCCGGTCCCGGCCGTTTTCGCCAGTTCATGCAGTTCGATGCCGACACGGTCGGCACGCCGGGCGTCGCCGCCGACGCCGAGATGGCGATGATGATGGCCGATGTGATGGAGGCGCTCGGCATCAAGCGCGGCGACTACGTCATCCGCGTCAACAATCGCAAGGTGCTCGACGGCGTGCTGGAGGCGATCGGCCTTGGCGGCGAGGAGAATGCCGGCCGCCGGCTGCAGGTGCTGCGCGCGATCGACAAGCTGGACAAGTTGGGCGTCGAGGGCGTGCGCCTGCTTTTGGGTGCAGGGCGCAAGGACGAGAGCGGTGATTTCACCAAAGGTGCCGGGCTGGATAATGCGCAAATCGACGTTGTGATCAGCTATTTCACAGTCATGGCGCAGCACGATCCCGAAAAAATTGTCCAGACACTGGGATCCATCAACCCCGGACTCAGCAATCTTGTCGAGGAAAGGAAACTCGAACATCTGGGCATAACGAATGCGCCGTTTGTCGAGGGCCTTGCAGAGCTGGAGCAGATAAGAACCATGGTCGCACAAAGCGGCTACGGTGAAGACCGCATCCGCATCGACCCCTCCGTCGTGCGTGGCCTCGAATATTACACCGGCCCGGTCTACGAGGCTGAGCTGCTGGCCGAGATCCCCAATGAGGACGGCCAGATCGTGCGCTTCGGCTCGGTCGGCGGCGGCGGCCGTTATGACGGTCTGGTCTCGCGTTTCCGCGGCGAGCCGGTGCCGGCGACCGGTTTTTCGATCGGCGTCTCCCGCTTGATGACGGCGCTGAAGAACCTCGGCAAGCTCGACATTTCGGATGTGATCGCGCCGGTCGTCGTGCTGACCATGGACAAGGATACGGAAAGCCTCGGCCGCTACCAGAAGATGGTCGCCGAGCTGCGCGCCGCCGGCATCCGCTCCGAAATGTATCTCGGCGGCGCCGGCATGAAGGCGCAGCTGAAATATGCCGACCGCCGCGGCAGCCCGGTCGCCATCATTCAGGGCGGCGACGAGCGCGCCAAGGGCGAGCTGCAGATCAAGGACCTGATCGAAGGCGCCAAGATGTCGGCCGAGATCGCCGACAACGCCGAATGGCGCGCCGCACGGCCGGCGCAGGTGACCGTGGCGGAAGGCGATCTGGTCGCCGAGGTGAAGAAGATACTGGCGGCGCAGGCCGAGGAGCGGGCGCGTGGCAAGTAGGGCGCCGCTCCCTTCTCCCCTTGTGGGAGAAGGTGGCCGAGCGAAGCTCGGACGGATGAGGGGTGTTCCAGGGAACGCCGACGCCTCATTTCTTCCGGCACCCCTCATCCGTCTTGGCGCTCCGCGCCAATCCACCTTCTCCCACAAGAGGAGAAGGGAAGGGCGCCTGCCATGACCTCCCCCGCCATCGCATCCGATATCGCGACGCTCTTCGCCGCGCGCAACACCCATGCGGTCGAGGTCGCCGTGCTTCAGCCGGCCGATCCGTTCCTCGACATGGCGGGCGAGGATTTGCGCCGGCGGATTTTTCTCACCGAAAGCGAGACCGGGCAGACGCTTTGCCTGCGGCCGGAATTCACCATTCCGGTCTGCCTCGACCACATTGCCAGCCAGGCCGGCACGCCGCGCCGCTATTCCTATCTCGGCGAGGTGTTTCGCCAGCGCCGCGAGGGCGGCAACGAATTCTTCCAGGCCGGCATCGAGGACCTCGGCGACCGCGACACGGCCGCCGCCGACGCGCGTTCGCTGGCCGACGCGCATGCGCTGCTTTCGCTGGTGCTGCCCGGCCGGGACCTGGCGGTGACGCTTGGCGACCAGACCATTTTCGAGGCGGTGCTGGCAGCGCTTGGCCTGCCGCGCGGCTGGCGCATGCGGCTGGCCCGCGCCTTCGGCTCGGCGCCAATGCTGGAAGCGGCGCTTGCCGACCTCGCCAATCCGCCGCGCAACAGCCAGATCGCCGGCGCGGTGGCAGCGCTTGTCCTCGACGGCGATCTGGAGGCTCTTTCGGCGCATATCGCCGGCGGCATGGAAGAGGCCGGCCTGTCGGCAACGGCCGGGCGTTCGCCGTCCGAGATTGCGCGGCGGCTGATCGAGAAAGCCGAACTGCGCAGCGTCCGGCTGTCGAACGAGGCATTTGCGGCTTTGAAGGGTTTCCTGGCGATCGACGTGCCGCTAGATAGCGCCGCCGGGGCGCTCGCAAGTTTTGCCGCCGATGCCGGGCTTTCGCTGGGAACTGCGCTGGAGAATTTTGCCGCCCGCGCCGCGGCAATCGAAAGCCTCGGTCTGCCGATGTCTGAAATCAGCTACGATGCCGCCTTCGGCCGCCCGCTCGATTATTACACTGGCCTCGTCTTCGAGGTCGCGGCGCAAGGCGGCGACCGGCCGCTGGCCGGTGGTGGCCGCTACGACCGGCTGCTGACGCTGCTCGGCGCCAAGACGCCGATCCCCGGCGTCGGTTTTTCTGTCTGGCTCGACCGCATCGAGGCGCTGCGGGAGACAGCGCCATGATCACGCTGGCGATCCCATCGAAGGGCCGGCTCAAGGAGCAGGCGCTGGAGGTGCTGGCCAAGGCCGGGCTTGCCGTCAGCCTGCCCGGCGACGAGCGCAAATACCGCGCCCGCATCGATGGCCTGGACAGCGTCGAGATAGCCTTCCTGTCGGCTTCCGAGATCGCAGGCGAAATCGGCCAGGGCTCGGTCGATCTCGGCATCACCGGCGAGGACCTGCTGCGCGAAAACCTCGCCGACTGCGAGGCACGCGCCGAAATCATCGCCCGCCTCGGTTTCGGCAATGCCGACGTCGTCGTCGCCGTGCCCGACATCTGGCTCGACGTCGACACCATGGCCGACCTCGACGACGTCGCCGCCGATTTTCGCCAGCGCCATGGCCGGCGGCTCAGGATCGCCACCAAATACTGGCGCCTGACCCAGCAATTCTTTTCGCAAAAGCACGGCATCCAGGTCTACCGCATCGTCGAAAGCCTCGGCGCCACCGAAGGCGCGCCGGCGGCCGGATTGGCCGACATCGTCGTCGACATCACCACGTCAGGCGCGACGCTGCGCGCCAACCATCTCAAGGTGCTCGCCGACGGCGTGATCCTGCGCTCGCAGGCCTGTCTCGTGGCGTCGCGGAAGATGCGCGCTCCGGCCGACGAGGCGATCTTGCGCGATATTGCGGCCAGGATGGCGTTGGTGAACTCGAGTTGACGATTGCGGAGCAGGCGCCGTCGGCCAAGCTGCCAATCTCCCTCCTTGCGGGGGAGATGGCCGGCAGGCCAGAGGGGGGTGCTGTCCCGCCGACCTGTCAGCCAATCAGAGCCTCATCCGTTCCCGGTTGGGGGTGCTGAAGTCGAACTTGGCGATCCTTCGCCCCCCCTCTGCCCTGCCGGGCATCTCACCCGCAAGGGGGGAGATCGGATATCGCCTCGGCCTTTGCCAACCACTAACGTTGGATCCAGCGGTCTAGCCGCGGCACCGACCCGAAGCGATTTTCCTGATGTACAGCAATTTTGTTCTTGCTTTGTGCCGGCAGCTATGCTACTAATCTCGCTATGGTGCCAATTGGCCCCGAACACCCGCCCGCCGTGGCGGGTTTTTTTGTTTTCGGCCCTGACAGGGCGAGTTCCAACCCCAGCCCTACCATCGACGGGATTTCCACCACCCCGCCGGGCTGATAGGCTCGTTCTGTCTGCGGAGGACACGGCGATGCCGATCAATCTCGACGAGTTGAAGAATGCAACCAACCTGCGCGGCAAGCGCGATGGCGGTTCGTTCATTGCGCCGGTTGACGGCACGGCGCATGTCTCCGGTGACCGCAGCGTGCCGTTGCTCAACCTGACCATCCCGGCGCTGTTTGCCGATACGGTCGGCAGATACGGCACGCTCGATGCCGCCGTCTTCGTCGAGCAGGACAAGCGCTTTACCTGGGAGGAACTGTCGGACACCGTCGATGCGCTCGCCGCCGGCTTCCTGGTGCTCGGCCTCGAGAAAGGCGACCGCGTCGGCATCTGGTCGCCGAACCGCTGGGAATGGCTGGTGACGCAATTCGCCACCGCCCGCATCGGCCTGATCCTGGTCAACATCAACCCGGCCTACCGGCTGGTCGAGCTGGAATATGCCTTGAACAAGGTCGGTTGCCGAGCGCTGGTCACCGCCGCCAAGTTCAAGAGCTCCGACTATCTCGGCATGATCGAGACGCTGGCGCCGGAGATCGCCAAGGCGGCGCCGGGCAAGCTCGACGCCAACAGACTGCCGGCGCTGAAGACCGTCATCCGCATGGACGAGGAGAATTCGCCGGGCATGTTCAATTTCGCCGACGTGCTGGCAATGGCCGGGCGCGACGAGCATGACAAGCTGGACCGCATCTCCGACGGGCTGAAACCGGACGACGCCATCAACATCCAGTTCACCAGCGGCACGACCGGCGCGCCGAAGGGCGCGACGCTGACTCACAACAACATCGTCAACAACGGCAATTTCGTCACCGCGGCGATCCGGCTCACCGTCGACGACCTGCTGTGCATCCCGGTGCCGCTCTACCACTGCTTCGGCATGTCGATGGGAACGATGGGCTGCGTCACCAAAGGCGCGACCATGGTTTTCCCGAGCGAGGGTTTCGATGCCGGCGCCACGCTGAAGGCGGTGGCAACGGAACGCTGCACCGCGCTCTACGGCGTGCCGACAATGTTCGTCGGCCTGCTCGATCATCCGGAGTTCGCCTCCTTCGATCTCACCAGCCTGCGCACCGGCATCATGGCCGGCTCGCCATGCCCGATCGAGGTGATGAAGAAGGTGGTGTCGCTGATGCATATGGCCGAGGTGACGATCGCCTATGGCATGACCGAGACCAGCCCGGTGTCGTTCCAGAGCAGCGTCGACGACCCCCTGGAAAAGCGCGTATCGACCGTCGGCCGCGTCCATCCGCATGTCGAGGTCAAGGCCATCGACGCGGAAGGTGCCACCGTCGCCGTTGGCGCGCCGGGCGAGCTCTGCACGCGCGGCTATTCCGTGATGAAGGGCTATTGGGACGACGAGCAGAAGACCCGCGAGGCGGTCGACGCCGACGGCTGGATGCACACCGGCGACCTCGCCACAATCGATGCCGAGGGCTATTGCAACATCGTCGGCCGGGTCAAGGACATGGTCATCCGCGGCGGCGAGAACGTCTATCCGCGCGAGGTCGAGGAATTCCTCTATCGCCACCCCAAGGTCAAGGAGGTGCAGGTGTTCGGCATTCCCGACCCGAAATACGGCGAGGAGCTGTGCGCCTGGATCGTGCTCAAGCCGGGCCAGATCGCCACGGAGCAGGACATCAAGGCCTTCTGCGCCGGCCAGATCGCCCACTTCAAGATCCCGCGCTACATCCGCTTCCGCACCGAATTGCCGATGACGGTGACCGGCAAGCCGCAGAAATACCTGATGCGCCAGGCGATGATCGATGAACTGGGATTGGTGACGCAGAAGACGGCTTGAGCGCGCTTCAGGCTTTCGCAGGGTTCGCAGAAGGGGCTTGCCCAGAAGGGACCTGCAACACGGCTTGCGGAAGGGGCTTGGAATGAGTGGTTTCGCAAGATCGGCGGTTTCCTACGGCATGCCGTTGGCCGCCCTGGCGATGGCTGTCGCGGTCAGGGCCAGCGGGGTGTCGGTGGACGAAGGGTCGCTTGGCACCAGGATATTTATCGGCGCGCTTTCGAGCGCGATGATGTTCACCACCATTTTCGTCGTGCTCGAACACGCCGAGGCGGTGGCTCGGCGTGTTGGCGAGCCGTACGGCACGTTGGTGCTGACCATCGCCGTAACGGCAATCGAAGTGTCGATCATCGTTTCCATCATGCTGCATGGAGCCAACAACCCGACGCTGGCACGCGAGTCCGTCTTCTCGACGGTGATGATCACCTCGACCGGCGTTGTCGGCATGTGTCTGACGTTTGGCGGCTGGCGCCATCGCAAGCAGGCGATCGTCCGCCAAGGGACCAGCGCCTATCTGGCGGTGCTGGTCGCGCTGAGCGTCATGACGCTTATCCTGCCGACCTACACGCGAACCACCGATCCCGGCACGTTTTCGGCGGCGCAACTTGGCTTCGTCAGCGTGCTTTCAGTGCTGCTTTATGCCGGTTTTCTGTTCGCGCAGACTGTCCGCCACCGCGACGATTTCATCGACGGACAAGCACATGGCGCCGCGGCGCAAACCGAGGCCCACGAAAGCATTGCCGCTAGCGCTGTGCTCCTGCTGATCGGGCTGATCGGCATCGTCATGCTGGCCGAACAGGTCGCCGCCAGCGTCGAAGATGCGCTCGTCGCCTATCAGGTGCCCCAGGCCGACGCCATTGTCGGCGCAATGATCGCCGGGCTGGTCTTGATGCCGGAAGCCATCTCGGCGGTTCGCGCCGCACTCAACAACGAGCTGCAGCGCGGCCTGAACGTCGCCATGGGTTCGGCCTGCGCCACGATCGGCCTGACAATACCAGGCATCGCCGCCGCCAGCCTGCTGACCGGAAGAGGGCTGACCCTGGGGCTGCCGGCGACCGACGTGGTGCTTTTGGTCTTGGCGCTTTTCATCTGCAATGTGAGCTTTAGCACCGAGAGGACGACGTTCCTGACCGGCTTGGTGCATCTGGTGGTGTTTTGCACGTATGTGTTTTTGATATTTGTGCCGTGAGGGGGTGGGGGAGGTGGGCGGTCAGAGGCGGATAGGTTAGGAAAACTGCTTGAACGTCTCAATATGGGCCGGTGGCGGTCTGTCCGCTCTTGGTCACCGCTTCTCGAAAGCAGACATCGGTGTGCGGTGCGTCGACGGCTCATTTTGTGGCGGCAAGCCGTGCAAGACGAGCGTCGGTTGACCATCGGGATCACCACCCTGCAGCGCGTGAAAGGTGCAGTGTGGCAGGTCGAAGGTGACGTGTTCGAACTCCATGTGTGTCAGGCTTCTCCAAGAGCGGTCGGACGAGCGATCCTGATGCTGGCCTCGGTGTCTCTGGTTTTGGACATGTGCGTCTCCTCAGGTGCCGGGTGTACTGCGTCAGCCGGCAGTCGGTTTCCGTGACACCGGCCCGCAACCTTCAGAATATGATAGCTCGCGGCAAGGAAGCCGGTGCTGGTTTATCAGAAGGCCCCGCAGGCGGCAGCGGCGGAATGGTCAGAGCCAGCGGCGAACCTCGGCCTTGTAGCGGCGGTAGTCGTCGCCGAACTTCGCTTCGAGATAGCGCTCCTCGCGGGCGATCACCTGCGTCTGGATCGCGATCAGCACCAACGGGAGCAAGGCGAAGGCGATCGGCCCGTCGAAGCCGATCGCAAGGCCGGAATAGATAAGCGCCATGCCGAGATACATGGGATTGCGGGTCCACCGATAAGGACCGGTCGTTGCGATGAGGTCGTTGGCTGCGACGGCGGAACGTTGGTGCCTAGCCGCCGGAACAGCCCCGCCGCCGCAAGCATCATCGCCGCGCCGGCAACGAACAGCAGCGCGCCCGTCGCGACCAGCAACCGCCAGTCGATGCCGAAAGAGCGCAGGGTGACGAACCGCTCCGCCGCCAGCCCCAACAGCAGCGCTCCTAGATAGACGAAGGGCGGAGGGAAGCGCACACCCGCGCTGTCCGGTTCGACGGCCATGCTCATCTCCAATCTGTGCTCTCAAACAAGCATCGACTGCTGGGCTGAGATACCCGCCGTCGCGCCCTGCGATATTGCTGTGGTGACCGAAGCCATGGCTGGGTTTGCAAGATCGCCGGCGGCGTACATTCCGGGTATGCTGGTTTCGCGGCGCTCGTCGGCCTTCAGGGCGATGCCGAGGGGCGTATTGACCGTGGCGAGTCCCAGTGATTCATGCAGGCTTGCGGACGGCTTGTTGCGCGGATGCGCGAACAAGATATCGACTGCGACATCGGGGGCGGTATCGAGCTTGACGGTGGCATTGTGGCCCCTGTGGCGGGCGATTTCGGTGATCCGGCCATCAACGACAGGTATGTTGCGGCGCGCCAGATCGGCCCGGATATCGGGTGCAATGTCGTGACCATCGGCGAAGACCGTCAACGTGTCGGTCCAGTCGTGGTACAGCCTGACATAATTGTGCGACGGCGGGCCGGACCAGACGAGGCCCCAATGCTGGCCGGCGACTTCAAAGCCATCGCAATAGGGGCAGGGTACGATGGACGTGCCCCAGCCTTCGGCAAAGCCCGGAACATCAGGCATCTGGTCGGCAACGCCATAGCTCAGGATCAGTCGCAGCGCCCCAAGGCTTTCGCCAGCGCCAGTGAGGACAGAGAAATCGTCGATGGCGCCGGAGACCCTGTCGGCCCGGGCATTGACCAGCCTGATCGTGGGATAGCGCGCCAGCTGCTGCCGCGCTTCGGCCAGGATGTCCAGCGGTGGCTTGTGATCGTGGCCGAGCAGACCATGCGAGTGGCCGGCGAAGCGGTTGCGCGGCAGGCCGGTATCGAGAACGGTGACCTTGCGGCGGGCACGGCCGAGCTGCAGGGCGGCGGCGAGACCGGCAAAGCTGCCGCCGATGATGATGACGTCATCCATGGTGATGGGCTCCGTATGTGGATGAGGGGTTGGCTTGGGCCTGGCTTGCACATTTTTGACACTGCGTGGTATCGTAATTCAAGAATTATGATACTGTCAAGGACTGGAATTGTCGTGACCGAAAACAGCCAGGGCCGGCGCGGCCGGCCCGCCAATGAGGCGCTTGGCCAAACGATAGTCGACGCCGCGTGCGAACTCTTTGAGGAATTGGGTTTTCATGCGACGACATTGGACAAGGTCGCCCAGCGAGCGAAGATATCCAAGCTCAGCATCTATCGGCACTTCGAGAACAAGGAGGCGCTGTTCAGCGCGGCCATCGCGGCCCGCTGCCATCAGTTTGCACCACAGGCCCTTTTTGAAGGCGTCGACGGTTCGGCCGAAGATCAGCTCATGGCGGTGGGATCATCCCTGCTTCGCACGCTGTTGAACCCGGACGTCCGCAGTGTCGAAGCCATGATCATGGCCGACAAGACGAATCAAAAGTCGTTAAGCAAGCTCCATTACGAAGCCGGCCCCGCCCATGTCATCGCCCAAATCGAGGCCCTGTTGCGTCAGTTGCACGCGAAGGCGGTTCTGAACGTGACCGACCCTCTCCGGTCCGCCCGCTTGTTTGCCGCGCTTATCAAAGGATCCGATCTCCTGATTATCGCACGCTTCGATGAGGCGAGAGCAGAGGACGACAACGAAATCGAATCCTATTGCCGGTCGGCCGTCGCCATGTTCATCGCCGCGCACGGTGGCAACGACCACCCGGGCGGATAGACTAGGAGTACTTGCATGATATTTGGGATGCTCGCATTGACATCAACGCGACTATTATCGTTGGGCAGCGGGCTGACCGGCGGAGTAACCGCTACCACCCCATTCGAGGCCTTAGTGCCGGCTTAGCAGACCGTCAGCTTTCGGGAAGCTGCAATGGTGGTCTGAACGGCAAAAATGCGGCGCAAAGCAGCCATTCAGGATTTGCCGGACCTTGTTGCGGAGCCGCCATGGTGCAGATCGCGGAACTCTAACCCTAGCGGAACCAACCGCCACGCAGCCGATTAACCGGCATGGAGCTCCAAACCACCCAAGGGCCACCCCATGAGCATTCTGCAAACCACGAAGAAGGCCGTCGAGCAGGTCACCGGCATCGCCAGGCCAGACAGGCGAGAGGTCGCCGACCTCCTGAGGCCGCGCAAAGCGAATGCATTTCGGTTCAGGGATGACGGGCTGGTGCCCAACCATCCGTTCTGGCCGCTGGTCGTCTATCGCGGCGCCGTGACGCTGCCCGAAGACTTCGATCCGGCGGCTGTCATGGAGGCGCTTTTTGAAGCCAATGGCTGGGGCGATAGCTGGCGCAACGGCATCTACAACTACGTTCACTACCATTCGCGCATACATGAGGTGCTGGGCGTCGCGCGCGGCACGGCCAAGGTCCGCTTTGGCGGCAGCAAGGGACGAACGCTGTCGCTGAAGGCCGGCGACGTCGCGGTGCTTCCGGCCGGCACCGGACACCAGCGTCTTTCCGCATCCGACGACCTTCTGGTCGTCGGCGCCTATCCTCCTTCCGGCACCTATGACGAATGCACGACCGCCGCCGACCATGCCAAGGCGGTCGCGACGATCCCCAGGGTCGACCGCCCGCGGAAGGACCCTGTCTACGGAAGCAAAGGCCCGTTGCTCGCAGCCTGGAAAAGGGACTGAAGTCGTTCCTTTCGAAGGGGCTTGCGGGTTGGCTTCGGGGCTCAAACCGAACCGTTGACCAACACCTACGGCGCCACCGACGAAGAAGGCCGCCTTGTAGATAGCGAAGCGGATCGTGCCGCTGTCGGCGTGCACAGGGCAGGCAATCAGGCTTGGTACTATATTATTGCAGTGACCCTGCCCGACGCATCGAGGCGGCAACTGACTTGCGCCTGTCGGACTTCGATGCCGCCTTTTCTTGCGTAGTCTATTCGCACCTCGATCGGCGCCGTGAGTGCACCCCGAAGTTGACGCAAGGCGCCTGCGCTTGCCGCGTGGACACGGACGGCGCCCAGCGGCGTTGCAGCGGCTATGATCGCCGCGCGGCAGGCTCGCACGACCGCAATCGGCGTACCGGGTTTCGGTGTCAGTGGCCCCAGAGATCCAAACGGATACCCCTTGGTGAAGTCACCCTCACCGGCTTTGGAAGGCCTGAGGACGGGTGGCAGCACGATGAATTGCCTGGCGGTCTTGGCAGAGGCAGGGGCCGTCGCTGCAGTCGAACTGTCGGGTGCGGTAGCCGCCTCGTTTTCGGCGGACGGATCGTCGCCCACACTGGCACTTGTGCTTGTGTCACCAACGTTGCCGCTGGCACCAACGCCTGCGTCGACTGATCCGTCATCTGCACCGACCGAAGCTCCAACATTTGCTCCGCCTACGCCCTCGACGCTCGTGCCCGCCCCCACAGATACGCCTTGCGAACCGGCGCTCACTCCAGCACTGACCCCGACACCGCCGGCCCTACCGCCCACACCTGCTTCAAGAGCGGAGGCAGGCCCAATTGTGATCCCGATCGTCAACGCGGCTGCGACATACTTCTTCATTGTCATCTCCCCTGCGGCTTTCGCTCCCTAGTCTTCACTGGCGCGGCTCGCCGTTTTTGGATGGCCGTATTGGAAGCAATGCGGCGGGAAGAGGTATGGTTGCCAGCAGAGCAGTTTGCGGCGACTTTTGGACCTTCACTTTCTGTTTTTTCGGCAAGTCCGGTTTACGGGCTGGTTGGGCGCCCGAACGCGATAACCTACTTGCAAGTGCACTCGCGGGGGTACGTGCTTTCGGCGCGCGCTCCACAGCCGCAGTGCGACGCTTACCCTTGACAATATCAATTGCCTCGCGCGCGGTACTGAGGCGGCGGGCTAGACCGATAGCCTTTTCACGCTCCTGGTCCAGCGCGGCACTCAAATCTACCGAGTTCTGCTTTAAAACATCGCGTTCCCGGCGAACAATATCGAGGTCACGTACAGCTGAATCTGCTCGTTCGCGTCCCCGTTCGAGTGTTTCTCGAGCCTGCTTTAGAGCGGCCTCGGCCACCTGTCGGTCCCTTATGGCGTTGGCCTGCTCGACGGCTGCCAGATTTGCGCCTTTCTTAAGAGCATCGATAGTTTGGCGAGCCGTGGTAAGTTCTTGTTCCAAGAGCTCAACCTTGTGCCGCTCCTCATCAAGCGTTCGCTTCGCAGCAAGCTGGGATGCGTCCATAGAGGGGTGCGCTCCAAGCGCGGCAGTCTTCTCGCTGTTCCAGAGACTGGCTTCGGCCCTGTAGCTTTCGATAACGCGCTGCGCCGCCTCCAGATCGAGCGCGAGCGCTTCGTCTGTTCGCTGCTGCTCATTTAGGGCTTGTGCTTGCTGAGCCACCGTGTCTGCCAGTACGTGCGCCTGGGCGCTTAGCTCACGTGCGCCGCGCTGCATAACGTCCAGCTCCGCTCGTGCTGCGGCCAATTCGCGGCGTAAAGCCTCCTCATGCTCGCCGAGCGGCGTTTGCGCGCCCTCCTTGAGTGCCCGTGCCTTGAGTGCCCGTGCCTTGAGTGCCCGTGTTTCGCTGAGCACCAGCTCTCTAGATATAGGGGATCGGAGCGCGCTCGGTTGTGGCTTGCCCGGTTCTTTGCCGACCTCGGTGTGTTCGGAAACCGCGACCGACGAGCTGTCGTTAGCTGTGGTAACCGCTGACGCTTCGGGCGCCAACTGACCATTTGCCGGAGATACCAACGCCAGAACGAGGCATAACGGAATGAGGGATGGTATGGCGTTGCACCCCCTGCCGCGTATCCCGTGAAGTAAAATCAAGGGCCGTGGTTTAATAAAGGTGAAGTCACAGCGGAGACATTTTGACCTGGTACTCTGCGCATGATTCATCACTGAACCTCACCGATCGCGGCCCTCACCGCTATTGTATTCTCCACTTACTGCACGCCGCGGATGCCGCACCAAAAAGATCAATGCTAGTGAAGCACCCTCGGCAACGCCAAAGCACGGAATTGCGCGCAAAGGCTGTTTCCTATTTCCTTAGTTGTCATCATTCGAACAAACGGAACTTTCGGCTTTCGGGATGACCATCTTCCCTACCCAACGGCTGTGATGCGGCGCAAAGCAGCCATTCAGGTCTGCGAAGGTCGATTTCGAGTCAACACCAGACTAAAAAGGTTGAAGTCGTTCCTTTAGAAGGGGCTTGCGGTCCGCTTCGGCCTAAACCAGACCATTGACCGACACCCCCCGCCGCTCACGCCGCAAGCACCGCCGCATCCAGCCCGCGGATGATCTTGGCCAGTTCGACGCATTCGTCGTGGCGGACCTTGTTGCGCCGCCAGGCGAGGCAGATCGTGCGTTGCGGCATTGGTTCCTGGAACGGCACGATCTTCAGATCGGGGATAGTGCTGGCCGGTCCCGCCGCCATTTCCGGGATGAGCGTCACGCCGAGCCCGTGCGCCACCATCTGTAAGAGCGTCGTCAGGCTGGTCGCGCCATAGCTTGCCATCGCCACCGGCCGCACGCTGCCGCAGACGGCGAGCGCCTGTTCGCGCAGGCAATGGCCTTCCTCCAGCAGCATCAGCCGCTCCAGTGCCGGGCTTTCCGGCGCCACCGGCGGCGAGGCGAAGGCGGGGTCGCCGGCCGGCACGGCCAGGAAGAACCGGTCGGAGAACAGCGCCTCGGTGACCAGGCCTGGGTAATCGAGGGGTAGTGCCGCGACGAAGGCGTCGAGCTTTCCCGAAGCCGTGTCCTCGACCAGCGAAGCGGTCACCGCCTCGCGCAATTCGAGTTGCAATGCCGGGAAATGCCGTTTCAGCTTCGGCAGCACATGCGGCAAGAGATAGGGCGCCACCGTCGGGATGATGCCGAGCCGGAAGCGGCCCTCTAGCGCCGGGCGGCCGCGCCGGGCCGTCGCCTCGACGTCGCGGACGTCGGCAAGAATGCGCTCGATGCGCGGCAGTAGGGCCTGCGCCTCGTCGGTCATCCGCACCGCCTTGCCGCCGCGCTCGAACAACCGGCAATTGAGCCGCAGCTCCATCTCGGCGATCTGCGAAGAAAGCGCCGGCTGGCTGACGCCGGCGAGTTTTGCCGCACGGCCGAAATGCAGCGTTTGCGCCAGCGCTTCGAAATAATGCATCTGCCGGACGGTCAAGCCAATCATAAGGAAAACCTATCAGAATAAACAGCAAAGGCAATTTGTCTTTATCGGCTGGGCAGGCTAGTCTGGAACCATTCCAGAATGGCGCGGCTGCTGGCCCTGCCCGGAAAATCAACAAAATCCCGGAAAATCAACAAAATCGGAGGCAAAGATGGACGCGAAAACCGACGACAACAGCGCCGGCAAATGCCCGGTCCCACATGGATCGGCCAGGAGGAGCAATCGTGACTGGTGGCCGAACCAGCTTGACCTTGCCGTCCTCCACCAGCAGTCCAGCCTCTCGGACCCGATGGACGAGGACTTCGACTACGCCAAGGAATTCAAGAGCCTCGATCTCGATACGGTGATCAGGGATCTGCACCAGGTGATGACCGATTCGCAGGATTGGTGGCCGGCCGATTTTGGCCATTACGGCCCGCTCTTCATCCGCATGGCCTGGCACAGCGCCGGCACCTATCGCATCGGCGATGGCCGTGGCGGCGCCGGCGCCGGCCAGCAGCGTTTCGCGCCGCTCAACAGCTGGCCGGACAACGCCAATCTCGACAAGGCGCGCCGGCTGCTGTGGCCGATCAAGCAGAAATATGGCAGGAAAATCTCCTGGGCCGACCTGTTGATCCTCACCGGCAACGTCGCGCTGGAATCGATGGGCTTCAAGACCTTCGGCTTCGCCGGCGGCCGCGCCGATGTCTGGGAGCCCGAGCAGGACGTCGACTGGGGGTCGGAAACCAAGTGGCTCGACGACGAGCGCTATTCCGGCGACCGCGAACTTCAGGGCCATCTCGGCGCCGTGCAGATGGGGCTGATCTACGTCAACCCGGAAGGACCGAACGGCACGCCCGATCCATTGGCCTCGGCACGCGACATCCGCGAAACCTTCGCCCGCATGGCCATGAACGATGAGGAAACCGTGGCGCTCATCGCCGGCGGTCACACCTTCGGCAAGACCCACGGCGCCGGCGATGCGTCGCTGGTCGGGGCGGAGCCGGAAGGCGCAGGCATCGAAGCGCAGGGCCTCGGGTGGTCGAGCAAGCATGCCACCGGCATTGCCGGCGATGCCATCACCTCGGGCCTCGAGGTGACGTGGACCACGACGCCGACCAAATGGAGCAACAACTTCTTCGACAATCTGTTCAACTACGAATGGGAACTGACCAAGAGCCCGGCCGGCGCCCATCAGTGGACACCGAAGGGCGGCGCCGGTGCAGGCACCGTGCCGGATGCGCACGATGCCTCGAAGCGCCGCGCCCCGGCGATGCTGACCACCGACCTCGCGCTACGCGTCGACCCGGCCTACGAGAAGATCTCGCGGCGGTTCCACCAGAATCCGGATCAGTTCGCCGATGCCTTCGCGCGCGCCTGGTTCAAGCTGACCCATCGCGACATGGGTCCCGTCGTCCGCTATCTCGGCCCGCTCGTGCCGAAGGAAGAGCTGATCTGGCAGGATCCGATACCGGCAGTCGACCACGAACTGGTCGGCGAACAGGATATCGCCTCGCTGAAGGCGAAGATCCTGGCCTCCGGCCTGTCCGTTTCCGAACTGGTCTCGACCGCCTGGGCCTCAGCCTCGACTTTCCGCGGCTCCGACAAGCGCGGCGGCGCCAACGGCGCACGCGTCCGGCTGGCGCCGCAGAAGGATTGGGAGGTCAACCAGCCGGCGCAGCTGGCCAAGGTGCTCGAAAAGCTTGAAAGCATCCAGAGCGAGTTCAACGCCTCGCAGGCAGGCGACAAGAAGGTCTCGCTTGCCGACCTCATCGTTCTCGGCGGCGTCGCCGCGGTCGAGAAGGCGGCCAAGGACGGCGGCCATGACGTCAAGGTGCCGTTCACGCCAGGCCGCATGGACGCCTCGCAGGAACAGACCGACGTCCAGTCCTTCGCCGCGCTCGAGCCGAAAGTCGATGGCTTCCGCAACTACGTCAGGGGCAAGCCGCCGATGTCGGTCGAAGCGATGCTGGTCGACCGGGCGCAGCTGCTGACCTTGACGGCGCCGGAGATGACGGTGCTTGTCGGCGGGCTGCGGGTGCTCGGCGCCAACACCGGCCAGTCGAAGCACGGGGTGTTCACCGACAGGCCGGGCACGTTGACCAATGATTTCTTCGTCAACCTGCTCAGCATGAATACGGTCTGGGATCCGGCCGCCGGCTCCGATGAAGTCTACCAAGCGCGCGACCGCAAGACCAAGGCGGTCAAGTGGACCGGCACCCGCGCCGACCTGATCTTCGGCTCGCACGCGCAGTTGCGTGCACTTGCCGAGGTTTACGGCTCGGCCGACGCCGGGCAGAAGTTCGTCAGGGATTTCGCCGCGGCCTGGACCAAGGTGATGAACGCCGACCGTTTTGACCTCGCGGCCTGATCCAGCACACGAAGTTCTCGACGCAACAAAAAAGGCGCGGGCCTCGACCCGCGCCTTTTCGTTGGGCCTCCGAAAAGTCAGTCCTTCTCGAAGATACCGGCCTTGGCAACCACGCCGGCAATGGCGCCGCCGATCAGCGGCGCGACGATGAACAGCCACAGCTGGCCGATCGCCGCAGTTCCCGAAAACAGCGCCGGTCCGATCGAACGGGCCGGGTTGAGCGATGTGCCGGTCACCGGGATGATGGCGAAATGCAGGCCGGCCAGCGTCAGGCCGATTACGAGGCCGGCGAAGGCCGTGGTGTGCTTGGCGTTGGTGACGCCGAGGATCACCGTGACGAAGGTGAAGGTTCCGATCAGCTCCCACAGGAAGGCCGAGCTGACGCCCCATTTCGTCACGTCCCAGCCATTGGCGCCGAAGCCGCCGGTGTGGCCGCCGACCTGTCCGGAGACGATGATCCACAGTGCCAGCGATGCGATGATGGCGCCGATGACCTGCGCGATCCAGTAGGGAATGACGTCCCTGGCCGGCATCCGCCCGGCGAGGAACACACCGAGCGTCACCGCCGGATTGAGGTGCGCGCCGGAAATCGGGCCGATCGCATAGGCCGCCGCAATCAGGCCGATGCCGAATGCCAGACCGATACCTTCCTGGCCAAGCGGCAGCGCGCCGCCGAAGCCGCCCGTCACCACCGAAGCCGTGCCGATGAACACCAATAGAAACGTGCCTAGAACTTCCGCCAGATAAGCTTTCATTGCCCTCTCCTCGTGTCGACCCGCGGCTCCGCCTTTTTCTGCGACGCGAATCACCGCGCAAAGAGTATTCGCAACCGCAAAAGTTGCAAAGCAGAGCAGTTGCACCAGCCGGCGTGCTTGCGCCCACCAGACAAGAACATTAGAAGCTTGTAATATATTGATCGAATTATTTGGTTCCGCATGCCGACGCCCGCTTGGTGGCGGCGGCTCGCGATGCACGAACCCACATTCGTCACCCGCCTTGCATGGATTGTCTCGCCGTCGGGGAAACAGAACTGTTTCAATCAGGACACGAAAAGCTCTAAGAGCAGGGCCGGATTTTATTTTGCTGAGTAATGGAAGACGACAATGAGACTGGGCGGGCGGCTGGCGGCAGCCATCGAAGTGCTTGACGACATTGGCCGGCGCCACCGGCCGGTGGCCGATGCGCTGAAGGACTGGGGCCTGTCGCACCGCTTCGCCGGTGGCGGCGACCGCGCCGCGATCGGCAACATCGTCTACGACGCGCTGCGCCGCAAACGCTCCGCCGGCTGGCTGCTCGGCGAGGAGACGCCGCGCGCCATCGGCTTCGGCGCGCTGCTGCTCGAATGGGGCCAGACGGCGCAGTCGCTGAACGAGGCGCTCGAGGGCGACAAGTTCGCGCCGCCGCTGCTGAGCGCCGACGAATTGAAAACCCTCGCCGCTCGCCGGCTCACCGACGCGCCGCCGGCTGTCAGGGCAGACATCCCCGACTGGTGCATGCCGCTGTTCGAGCGGGCGTTCGGCACGGCCTGGGTGGAAGAGGGTGCCGCGCTTGGCACTCGCCCGCCGCTCGACCTCAGGGTCAACACGCTCAAGGCCGATCGTGGCAAGGTGCTGGCGGAATTGGCGGAGACCGGCGCCAAGCCTGCGCGGATCGCGCCGCACGGCATCCGCATCCCGCCGATCGACGGCGACGGCAGGCACCCGAACGTGCAGGCCGAACCGGCCTTCCAGAAAGGCTGGTTCGAGGTTCAGGACGAAGGTTCGCAGATTGCAGCCGAACTGGCCGGCGCCGAGCCTGGCATGCAGGTGCTCGACTTTTGTGCCGGCGCCGGCGGCAAGACGCTGGCGCTGTCCGCGGCAATGGACAATCGCGGCCAGATCTTCGCCCACGATGCCGAGAAGGCAAGGCTGGCGCCGATATTCGACCGCATCCGCCGCTCGGAAAACCGCAATGTGCAGATCGTCACCAAGCCGGCCGAGCTTGCGCCGCTCGGCAAGCACATGGATATCGTCCTGATCGATGCGCCCTGCACCGGCAGCGGCACGTGGCGGCGCCGGCCGGATGCCAAATGGCGGCTGACGCAAAGGCAGCTCGACGCCCGCAAGGGCGAGCAGGAGACGATACTCGATGCCGCCAAGGACTTCGTCAAACCCGGCGGCCTGCTGGTCTACATCACCTGTTCGGTGTTCGACGAGGAGAATGGCGACCAGGTTTCGGCCTTCCGGGACCGCCATCCCGGCTTTGTCCCGGTCGATCACCGCCAGCTTTGGGACAGCCGTTTTGCGGGCCACGAAGCGGCAGTGCGTATTGGCGCCGCGGGCGGCATTTCGCTGTCGCCGTTGCTGAGCGGCACCGACGGCTTTTATTTCTGCGCGCTGCGGCGGGCTGGCTGAACGGTTGCCGGATGTCGCCGATCTCGCTTCTTATCAGCAGGTTTAGCCAATTGCTGCAGTGCAGCATTTGCGATTGCCTGCCGCCCACCCCTCTGCGATAAATGCCTCTACAATAAGATTTGTCGAGAAACGAAGGGCGACGGCCATGGCAGCAAAGATCGTTCCTGCTCCCGATTATGAGGACCGCGTCAGGACGTCCTTCGCGCGCCAGAACGCGATGATGACGATTGGCGCCGAGCTGACGCTGGTGACGCCCGGTATCATCGAGATCGAAATGCCCTATTCGTCGGCACTGACCCAGCAGCACGGCTTTCTTCATGCCGGCGTCATTTCGACGGCTCTCGATTCGGCCTGTGGCTATGCGGCATTCTCGCTGATGCCGGAAAATTCCGGCGTGCTGACCATCGAGTTCAAGGTCAATCTGCTGGCGCCCGGCCGGGGCGAGCGCTTCCTGTTCCGCGGCTCGGTGACCAAGCCCGGTCGCACCATTATCGTCGCCGATGGCCAGGCCTATGCGTTCGCCACCGACGGCGAGGCCAAGTTGATCGCCACGATGACCGGAACGATGATGACGGTGCTCGGCCGCGACGATATCGAGGGCTGAGGAACGGGCAGGGGAGGACAGACGATCATGGCCGGCAAGACACCTGGTGAGCTCACCCTGATTTCCGGCAAGTCCGTTCTCTTCGTCATGGCGGCCGAAGCCGAATACGGCCCACACTTGCAGCGGCTGTTCACGCCGCTGATGACCGGCGTCGGGCCGGTCGAGGCCGGCGTCGGGCTCAGCGCCGAACTGTCCCGGCTGCACGCCGGGAAGGCGCTGCCGGATCTGGTCGTGTCGCTCGGTTCGGCGGGCAGCCGGATGCTGGAGCAGACGGAAATCTACCAGGCCGTTTCGGTCGCCTACCGCGACATGGACGCTTCGCCCTTGGGTTTCGAGAAGGGCGCCACGCCGTTTCTCGACCTGCCTGTCGGTGTGCCGCTACCGTTCAGGATACCGGGCATCAGGCCGGCGACGCTGTCCACCGGCGCGGCAATCGTCTCCGGCGCCGCCTACGACGCGGTCGCCGCTGATATGGTCGACATGGAGACCTTCGCCTGCCTGCGCGCCTGTCAGCTGTTCGACGTGCCGCTTATCGGCCTGCGCGGCATTTCCGACGGGGCGGCCGATCTGAGACACGTCGGCGACTGGACGGAATACCTGCATGTCATCGACGAGAAGCTGGCCGGGGCGGTGCAACTGCTGGAACAGGCGATCGCGTCTGACACGCTGCAGTTTTGACCTGTCCCATTAAGATGCGGATTCGGAGTGAGAGAGACGCCCCGCAACCCATTGCGCCGACTCGTTTCTTTCTTTAAACGCTCGCCATGAAAACAGCCAATCATCCCGACACCGTCCTGATTGTCGATTTCGGCAGCCAGTTCACTCAGCTGATTGCCCGCCGCATTCGCGAGGCCGGCGTCTTTTCCGAGATCGTGCCCTTCCAGTCGGCTGAGGCGGCGTTCAAGCGCATCAATCCAAAGGCGGTGATCCTGTCCGGCGGTCCGGCCTCGACCAGCGACATCGGCAGTCCGCGCGCGCCACAGATCGTCTTCGACGCCGGCGTGCCGGTGCTCGGCATCTGCTATGGCCAGATGGCGATGTGCGTGCAGATGGGCGGCGTCGCCGAAAGCTCCGACCATCGCGAGTTCGGCCGCGCCTTCGTCGAGATCGCCAAGGACAGCCCGTTGTTCGAGGGCCTGTGGGCGCCCGGCCAGCGCCACCAGGTGTGGATGAGCCATGGCGACCGTGTCATCTCCCTGCCGAAGGGATTCGAGGTGCTCGGAAAATCGGAGGGCTCGCCCTTCGCCATCTTCGGCAATGTCGAGCGCAAGATGTACGGCCTCATGTTCCACCCCGAAGTGGTGCACACGCCGGACGGCGCCAAGCTGCTCCAAAACTTCGTCCACAACATCGCCGGCATCGAAGGCGACTGGACGATGCGGGCCTACCGTGAGCACGCGGTCGAGACGATCCGCAAGCAGGTCGGCAAGGGCAAGGTGATCTGCGCGCTTTCGGGCGGCGTCGATTCCTCGGTCGCGGCCCTGCTGATCCACGAGGCGGTCGGCGATCAGCTGACCTGCATCCTCGTCGACCACGGGCTGATGCGCAAGGACGAGGCGGCCGGCGTGGTGGAGATGTTTCGCCAGCACTACAATCTGCCGCTGATCCTGGTCGATGCTTCGGACCGTTTTATCGGCGCGCTCGAGGGCGAGTCGGATCCGGAGAAGAAGCGCAAGACCATCGGCCGGCTGTTCATTGAAGTGTTCGAGGAGGAGGCCGAGAAGCTGGGCGGCGCCGACTTCCTGGCGCAAGGCACGCTCTATCCCGACGTCATCGAAAGCGTCTCTTTCACCGGCGGACCGTCGGTGACGATCAAGTCGCACCACAATGTCGGAGGCCTACCCGCGCGCATGAACATGCAGCTGGTCGAGCCGCTGCGCGAATTGTTCAAGGACGAGGTGAGGGCGCTCGGCAAGGAGCTCAGCCTGCCCGACAGCTTCATCGGCCGGCATCCGTTCCCCGGCCCCGGTCTCGCCATCCGCTGCCCGGGCGGCATCACCCGCGAAAAGCTGGAGATACTGCGCGAGGCCGACGCCATCTATCTGGATGAGATCCGCAAGGCCGGCCTCTACGACGCCATCTGGCAGGCCTTCGCCGTGCTGCTGCCGGTGCAGACCGTCGGCGTGATGGGTGACGGCCGCACCTACGAATTCGTCTGCGCGCTGCGCGCCGTCACCTCGGTCGACGGCATGACGGCCGACTTCTACCATTACGACATGGCATTCCTGGGCGCCGCCGCCACCCGCATCATCAACGAGGTGCGCGGCATCAACCGCGTCGTCTACGACGTGACGAGCAAACCGCCAGGCACGATCGAGTGGGAGTGAGGAGGGAGTGCGGTGGAGTAGTATCGGATAGCAGAGGACACTCGAGCGAATCCTAGGCCATCGATAGCAGCCGATAGGTTCTAGGCGACCGGCAGATCTGCCGCTGTGTCGGGCGTCTCCCCGCTCTTCGAACGGCGCCCATACTCCGTCGGGCCCACCCCAACCTTCGCGACTTTGTGGCCTTCAAATATTCGGTCGCGCGCTGCTCGAAGAAGTTAGCGCGCGACCAGTTCTCGGCGTCGACCACACGGTCGTAGATCGATTACTGCTCCTTCTTGAACAGGTCCTGGAAGATGAGCTGGCCCCACGTGCGGCCGCGTGCGTGAACCAGCGCGCCACCCTCGCTGAGCTTTCCCAGCTTGACGGGTGCGAACCCGAGTTGTTTGGCCAAGGCCGCCACCGGAGCGGTCGCGTCCTCGTCGTCGCTCGA